>NZ_JBSFMM010000035.1:0-61991 GCF_053599555.1 Streptomyces sp. NPDC000941 | reverse complement strand
CGCGCCCTCGCCGAGCCCCGGTACGTCGAGCCGCCGGGTCCGGAACGGCTCGGCGGCGCCCACGGCCGCGCGTTCACCGCCGGGCCCGCCCGCCGCGGCCCCGCCCACGCCCCCGTCGGCGGCATCAGGGACCTGGCTGTCCGAGCTGTTGGACCTGTCGGGGCCGTTGGATCCGTCGGGGCCCGTGCGCTGCTCCGGTACGGACGATCCGGCCGACGGCGGCGCCTGCTCCGGCGCGCCCTGCGGCGGCTGCCCGCCCCCCGGCCCATCGGGACCCCCAGGCCCGTCAGGTCCGCCCGGTCCCTCAGGTCCCTCCGGCCCGTCCTGCTCGTCCCGATCCTCCGGCCCCGGGTCCGGGTCGTCGTCCCCGCCGCCGGACTCGCGCAGCACCTCGTCGAGCTTGTCCTCGTCCAGCCCCGGCGCGTCGAACGGAGCCCGCCGCCGCCGGTGCGGCAGCGACAGCAGTGCGGCCTGCCGTACGTCCTCGGTGGTCACCTCCGTACGCCCCGCCCACGCCGCCAGCGCCGTCGCCGTACGGGCCGTCACGATGTCCGCGCGCATCCCGTCCACCTCGAACGCCGCGCACACCGCCGCGATCTGCCGCAGCGCGCCATCGCCCAACCGCACTTGCCGCAGCAGGGCGCGCGCCGCCGCCACGCGCTCCCGCAGCGCACCTTCCTCGTCCGCCCAGCGCGCCGCGAACCCGGCCGGGTCCTCGTCGTACGCCAGCCGCCGCCGCACCACCTCGACCCGCTCGTCGGTGTCCCGCGACGCCGCGACCTCCACCGTCAGGCCGAAGCGGTCCAGCAACTGCGGCCGCAGCTCGCCCTCTTCGGGGTTCATGGTGCCCACCAGCAGGAAGCGCGCCGCGTGCCGTACGGACACGCCCTCGCGCTCCACATAGGAGGCGCCCATGGCGGCCGCGTCGAGCAGCAGGTCGATCAAGTGGTCGTGCAGCAGGTTGACCTCGTCGACGTACAGCACGCCGCGGTGCGCGTCGGCCAGCAGGCCCGGCTCGAACGCCTTCACCCCGTCGGACAGCGCCCGCTCGATGTCCAGCGCCCCGACCAGCCGGTCCTCGGAGGCACCTACCGGCAGCTCGACCATCCGGGCGGGCCGTACGGTGCCGGTGCCCGGCTCGTGCGGACCGTCCGGGCAGCCCGGGTCGGGCGCGGCGGGGTCGCAGGAGAACCGGCAGCCGGCGACCACGTCGATGCCGGGCAGCAGGGCGGCGAGCGCCCGCACCGCCGTCGACTTCGCGGTGCCTTTCTCGCCGCGCACCAGCACCCCGCCGACGGCCGGTGATACGGCGTTGAGCAGGAGCGCCAGCCGCAGGTCGGCCATGCCGACGAGCGCGGTGAACGGGTAGGGGGTGGCGGTCATGCCTGGGTACCTCCAGCGGTGTGGGCGCGGTGGTGGTGGTCCGGTCGGGGCGGGGGGAACGACGTCTTCGTAGCCGCTGCCTCCGCAGACGCTGTCTCCGCAGACGTCGCCACCAAAGAGGTGGCCTCTGAAGCTGCCTCCGAAGATGCGGCAGGAGAGGGCAGCGACGGCCCGGGAGGCTGGGGCGGCGCCCCCGGTGGGACGAACGGCAGCCCGTCCGGTACGCCGTTCTCGATCAGCCGTAGCAGCGCGTCCGTGTCCGCGTGCTCCTCGATCAGGTCGCCCAGCCGGTCCAGCTGCTCCTCGCGCAGCTCCCCGAAGCTGGTGTCGGGCGCCGGGACGAACGCCCGGCCCGCCGCGTCCGCGACCCGCCGCAGGAAGGCGCGCCGGAAGCCGTCGCTCTCCAGCGAGCCGTGCCAGTGCGTGCCCCACACCGAGCCGACCCGGCAGCCGTCCAGGAAGGGTTCGTCCGCGCCGTCCAGCAACTCGGCGACCCCGTGGTGGATCTCGTAGCCCTCCACCCGCTCGCCCAGCGCCTCGCCGACCGGCCGGGCCAGGGTCTTGTACACCGCGAACCGCACCCGTACCGGCAGCAGCCCGAGCCCTTCGACGGTCCCGGCCCGCGACTCGACCTCGTCCTCGATGCGTTCGCCGAGCAGTTGGAAGCCGCCACAGATGCCCAGCACCGGTCGGCCCTCCGCCGCCCGCCGCGCGATCGCCGCGGCCAGACCGCGTTCGCGCAGCCATGCCAGCGCCCGTACGGTGCCGCGGGTGCCCGGCAGCACCACCAGATCGGCGTCGGCCAGCTCCTCCGGCCGGTCCACGAACCGCACGACCACGCCCGGCTCGGCGGCCAGCGCGTCCACGTCCGTGAAGTTCGACATGAGCGGCACGGCGGCGACCGCGACCCGCAGGATGTCCGCTCCGTGCGGCGGCGCGACGACGCTCTCGCGCACCGCCCCGCGCAGCGACACCCGCAGGCCGTCCTCCTCGTCGATGCCGAGCCCGTGCGCGTACGGCAGCACGCCCATGGCCGGGCGGCCCGTCAGGCCGTACAGCATCTGAAGGCCCGGCTCCAGCAGGGTCACATCGCCGCGGAACTTGTTCACCAGATAGCCCGCGACCAGCCGCTGGTCGGCCTCGGAGAGCAGCGCGGTCGTGCCGAAGAACGACGCGAAGACGCCGCCGCGGTCGATGTCCCCGACCACGACGACCGGCAGCCGGGCGGCCCGGGCGAGCCCCAGGTTGACGATGTCGGTGCGGCGCAGATTGATCTCGGCGGGGCTGCCCGCGCCCTCGCAGATCACCGCGTCGTGCGTACGCCGCAGCTCGGCCAGGCATTCGGTGACGGTCCCCAGCAGCGCCTCCTGCCGTCCCTCGTGGTACCCACGCGCGCTCAGCTCGCCCACCGGCTTGCCCAGCAGCACCACTTGGCTGCTGCGGTCGCTGCCGGGCTTGAGCAGGACGGGGTTCATCAGGGCGCTCGGCTCGACGCGTGCGGCGGCGGCCTGCATGGCCTGGGCGCGGCCGATCTCCGCCCCGTCGCGGGTCACGAAGGAGTTGAGCGACATGTTCTGCGCCTTGAAGGGCGCGACGCTGACGCCCTTACGGCTGAGCCAGCGGCAGATTCCGGCCGTGACGACGCTCTTGCCCGCGTCCGAGGTCGTACCCGCGACGAGCAGCCCGCCGCCCGGCGCGCCTCCGCCCTGTATCCCGCTCATCCTCAATCCCTCCCCGCGGCCGTCGGCCGCACCGTCGCCGGACCGCCCGACCGGCCCGCGCCGGGTGCCCGCAGGGACCGTGCCCAGCGGGTGAGCGCGCCATGTGGAGCACGCGTGGTGGGTACGGGCGCGGCGGCGGGCCGCGCGGCCGTACGGGCCGACCGCGGCGCCGCCCCCGCCGCCGGCCGGGCCCCCGCCGCCGGCCGGGCCCCCACAGCCGGCCGGGCTCCCACTGCCAGCCGCGCCGCGACGGACACGCCGAGCGCCAGGGCGCCGACGCGCCGCGAAAGCCGTACCGCGCGCTCGATGTCGGCCGCCTCGACCGGCCGCCCGCCGGGGTTGAGCACCGGCCGGTGCTCGACGCGGCCGCCGTACGCGAGGGTGCCGCCCAGCCGTACGCCGAGCGCGCCCGCGAACGCGGCCTCCACGGGGCCCGCGTTGGGGCTCGGATGGCGGTGGCCGTCGCGCCGCCAGGCGCGCCACGCGCCGCGCGGATCGGGCCCGGCCAGGGCGGCCAGCGCCGCGGTGAGCCGTGCGCCGGGCCAGCCGGCCACGTCGTCCAGCCGGGCCGAGGCCCAACCGAACCGCCGGTAGCGCGGCGACTTGTGGCCCACCATCGCGTCCAGGGTGTTGACGGCCCGGAAGCCGACCAGGCCAGGCACCCCGCCGACCGCCCCCCACACCAGTGCGCCGACGACGGCGTCCGAGGTGTTCTCGGCGACCGACTCGACGACGGCGCGCGCGATCTGTGACTCGTCCAGCGCCTGCGGATCGCGCCCGCACAGGTGCGGCAGCCGCCGCCGGGCGGCGTTCAGGTCACCGGCGGTCAGCGCGCCGCCGACAGCCCGCGCCTCCCGGCCCAGCGTCGTCCCGCCGAGCACCGCCCAGGTGGCGGCGGCGGTCAGCATGGTCTGCGCGGCGGGGGAGCGGCGCCCCAGAGCGGAGGTTTCCGCGGCGAGGTGCCCCAAGACGGGATGCCCCAAGACGGGATGCCCCGAGACGGGACGTCCCGCGGGTTTGAGGACAGCGCTGCCCAGAGCGGAGCCTCCCGGCGCGGGGCGCCCCAAGGCCCGTACGGCGCGCACCGACAGCACGGCGCCCGCGGCCGCGCCGCCCGCGCACAGCGCGGTGTAGAGGGCCCCGGATCCGCGGTGGTCGCGCCACAGCAGCCGCTCGACGGCCAGGGCGGCGCGCCCGAACGCGGCCACAGGATGGCCGCGGCGCGGATCGCCCATGGCGAGGTCGCCGAGAAAGCCGAGGGCGGCGCCGCACGCGTACCAGGCGTGATCGGCACGCATCGTCAGCCCGCCGTCTTGCCTTGGGACATGGGGAACGTCGGGAACATCAGGAGTGTCGGGAAAGCCGGGACGTGGCGCAGGGGCAGGGGCCGCGGGCGGGTCGGCGGCATGGCGGTGCCGGGCATGGCGGTATGTCCTCACTCAGGGTCCGCGCCCTGGTTCGACGTGACCGGCGGTGAGAGTCTCCTGGCTCCCGGATCCGCGCTTCTCCCGGTCTTCCAGCCGACGTGTGGACGGCCGTGACTCGTACGGGCGATGGGAGAGCGCTCCCCGGTGACAGTGGCGGGACCGCGCCGGATTCTCACCGGCTTCCTCTCCTGCCGCCGTTTGGCTCCGGAAGTCCACCATGGGCCGCGAATGGCCGTCAACTCGCGAATGCCCCACCCTGTGTGAGTGTGCCGAGGAGCACATGCCACGGCCGCCGGGCTGGAACGCGCTGGTCGGCGCGTTCCAGCCCGGCGGCCGTGAGTGGGTCGAACGGAGTCAGGCCACGATCAGGTTGATGCCGTATGCCACGGCCGCCGCGCACAGCGCGAAGCAGAGGTACGCGCCGGTGCGCGCGGGGCCGAAGGCGCCGCCGGCCGGGGCCGGGGCGGTGGACGCGGTGGCGGCCGTGTCGGTGGCCGCCTCCGCCCGCTGCGGCTTACGGGAGGTGCCGAGGATGCCGAGGGTGAAGACGCCCACGAAGCCGACGGTCACCACGAGGCTGATGCCGAAGACCTGGCCGAGGGCCGCCCAGTCGATGCTCATCGCGTTACTTCCTTAGCTGGTGCTGCCGGTGGCCGCGGAGGCGCCTGCCGGGGTGGCGGAGGAGGTGGAAGCGGCACGGGCGGGCGGCGGGGCCACGGACTGGAGGGCCGCCGTGACGACACCCACCGGCTCGGGCGGCAGCGCCGTAGCCTCGTCGATGTCATTGACGTTGGTGTGGTCGACGGGCTTGCGGCGCGAGGCCGCCCAGATCCCGGCGCAGGCGGCGACCGCGAGCACGGCGACCGCCGTGACGCCCCAGTCGCCCTGGTCCGCCAGCAGCGCGGCGCCGCCCGCGACGAGGCCCGCGGCGGGCAGGGTGAGCACCCAGGCGAGGACCATGCGGCCCGCCGTGGACCACCGCACCACAGCGCCCTTGCGGCCGACCCCCGCGCCCATCACGGAGCCGGAGCAGACCTGGGTGGTGGAGAGCGCGAAGCCGATGTGGGACGAGGCGAGGATGACGGTCGCGGCGCCGGTCTGGGCGGCGAAGCCCTGCGGCGGCTGGATGTCGGTGATGCCCTTGCCCATGGTGCGGATGATGCGCCAGCCGCCCAGGTACGTACCGAGGGCGATGGCCAGGCCCGCGGAGACGATGACCCACATCGGCGGGTCGGAGTCGGGCGCGATCACACCGCCGGTGATCAGCGCGAGGGTGATGACCCCCATGGTCTTCTGGGCGTCGTTGGTGCCGTGGGCGAGGGAGACCAGCGCGGCCGAGGCGATCTGCCCGGCGCGGTAGCCCTTCGCGGTGTCCTGGGGGTCGCGGCCGCGGGCCAGCCGGTAGGTGAGCCGGGTAGCGACCAGGGCGGCGACACCGGCCACGATCGGCGCGGCGACGGCCGGGATCAGGACCTTCATGACGATCTTGTCGCTGTTGACCCCGTCCATGCCGACGGAGACCAGGGTGGCGCCGATGAGGCCGCCGAAGAGGGCGTGCGAGGAGCTGGAGGGCAGCCCGGCCAGCCAGGTCAGCAGGTTCCACAGGATCGCGCCGACCAGCCCCGCGAAGATCACTTCGGGGCGGACTCCGGCGTCCTCGTCGATGATCCCTCCGGAGATCGTCTTGGCGACCTCCACGGAGAGGAACGCGCCGACGAGATTGAGGACCGCCGACATCGCCACCGCGATCCGGGGACCGAGAGCCCCCGTGGAGATCGTGGTCGCCATGGCATTGGCCGTGTCGTGGAAGCCGTTCGTGAAGTCGAACACCAAGGCCGTAACGATCACGATCCCAATGAGAAGCGTGATGTGTTCCATCGAACTCCTTCGTGGGGGAATGCGATCCCCGAACTTGGCGACACGGAGCGTCGCCATGTGACTACCGTGCGTAGTGCATTTTGGCCACCGCGAGGCCACCGGGATGGCCGCACGAGAAGCCCCTCCTGTGGGAGGGGGAGGATTCGCACACCCCTGGGCAATCGGTGCGACAACCAAAGGGTGTGGCCACGACAGTAAGGACATGGGGTGAACGGAAGATGAACTGAGGTGGGCTCGGGGGTGACGCACCTGCGGGAAGGCGGCACCGATGATCCACTCGCCCCCGCACTGATGCGTACACGACGGCTCGCCTGCCATGATCGGCGCCCGGAGGTGAGGGATCGTGACGAAGCCGGATGCCGCACGACCGAATGGACTTGGGGAGCGACCGGACCTGCGGGAGGGCTGGGAGCGGGTGGTGGAGACGGCCCGCAGGACGGTCGCCGACGGCCTGGTCGTCGGCACCTCGGGCAATGTCTCGGCCAGGGTCGGCGACATCGTCCTGGTGACCCCGAGCGGCGTCCCGTACGACCGGCTCGGCCCGGGTGACGCGGTCGGCGTCGACCTGGACGGGCGCCAGGTGATCGGCGAGCTGGCCCCCACCAGCGAACTGCCGATGCACCTCGCGATCTACCGCGACACCGACGCCGCGGCCGTCGTCCACACCCACGCCGTACACGCCACGGCCGTCTCCACCCTGGTCGACGAGGTCCCCGCGATCCACTACATGACCTGCGCCCTCGGCGGCCCGGTGCGCGTCGCGGGCTACGCCCTGTACGGCACCGACGAGTTGGCCCACAACATGCTCGACGCGCTGCGCGACCGTACCGGCTGTCTGCTGCGCAACCACGGCACCGTCGTCCACGGAGCCACGCTCGACCAGGCGTACGACCGGACGGCCCAGCTGGAGTGGATGTGCCGGGTCTGGCTCACCGCGGCCGCCGTCCCTGGGTACACCCCGGCCCTGCTGTCACCCGAAGAGCTGCGCCGCGCCGCGGACAAGCTCAGCGGCTACGGCCAGCCCCGCTGAGCCGCCGGCCCCGCTGAGCCGGGCAGGTCGCGGGTCGATCACCCGGCCGGGCGGCGCCCGCTGGCCCGCGGCGGCTTCCCCGACCACACTGGGAGAGATGCAGCTGCGGACGAAGGCGGTTGTGGCCGCCACCACGATGCTCAGTGTCGGCGCCGGCGCGGTGGCGGCCGGGCGGTACGCCAGCGGCGCCGCCCTGAAGCCCGGCCCCGGCCGGCCGTTCCCGCACGACCCGCGGCTCACCGTGCACGCCACGCAGGCCGACCGGATCACCCTCACCCGCAGCCTCGCCTCGCTGCGCCCCGGCACGTACGGCCTCGCCGGCTCCGGCTGCCACGCCGTCGTCGGGCCCGTCATCGAGGACGCCCCGCACCCCCCGGACTCCGTGGTCCGCCGCCTGGAACGGGTGACGTACGGCACCCTGGCCCCCGGCACCCGCGTCGGCTTCACCCCGCAGGTGCACATCGGCAATCCGCGGGACGCGCTCGGGATCGACCATGCCGACGTCGACATACCCGGCGAACTGGGCCAGCTGCCCGCCTGGTTCATACCCGGCGACCGCTCCGCCTGGATGATCACCGCGCACGGCCTCGGGACCACCCGTGAGCACCCCATGGTGCTGATGCCGTTCCTGCACAAGCGGCGGTTCCCGCTGCTCGACATCGCCTACCGCGGCGATGTGGGCGCCCCCCGCCCCGAGGACGGCATCGGACACCTCGGCGAGACCGAGTGGCGCGATCTGGACGCCGCCATCCGCTACGCGGTGCACTACGGCGCGGAGAGCGTCATCCTGTACGGCTGGTCCATCGGCGCCACCATGGCCCTGCGCGCCGCCGCGGGCTCCGCGCTGCGGGACCGGATCAGCGGACTCGTTCTGGACTCTCCGGTGCTGGACTGGCAGGCCACCCTGCGGGCGCTCGCCTCGGCCCGGCGAATCCCCTCCGCGCTGCTGCCGCTGGCCATACGAGCCGCCGAGGGGCGGGCGGGACTGCACGGGGACCGACTGATGGAGCAGGCCGCGATGGCCGATCTGGACGGGCCGAAGGTGCCGACGCTGATCATCCACGGTCCGGACGACACCATCGCCCCCTGGGGCGCCTCGCGTGAACTCGCCGAGCGCCACTCGGAACTGGTCACCCTTCACCCGGTGCGCAACGCCCCGCACGCCGCGATGTGGAACGCCGACCCCGAAGGGTACGAAGACATGCTGGGCCGCTTTCTGATGCCGCTGATGTGACCCTCACCACCGGCGCACGGAGGGGATCCGGAAGCGCCGTCGGCGACCTTTGTGACCAGCGCGGGCAACCGCCGTACGGGTGCCGATTGGGCTTTCGGGCCGTCACGGGCGAGACTGCTCCCGTGACGTCCCGTACTCCGCGCGACTCCCGGCTCCGACTCGTCCGCCAGCGGCCGATGGCCACAGCCCGCCGGGTTGTGCCGAACCGCGGCTCCCGACCGACGCCCCGCCCGCCCGAGGGCACTCCGCCGCCCTCGGAGCTCGCCCGGCAGGCCAGGTCGGGACTTGCCGGGGCCGTACAGATCGCCCGCTGGGCCGCGAGCCGGCACGCCGTCCCGGGCGTGCTCCCCGCCGAGGCCGTCGCCGAGGCCGCCACCGCCCTGGGAGTCCCCCCTGAACGGATCCGGGCCGACTGGGACCGGGCCCGCCTGGTCGGCCTGATCGAGCTGCACGGCGGCATCGCCCGCCCCGGGTGGCGGCTGCGCGCCTGGGACCGCGACGACAGCGCGGTGCTGCGCGGCTGGGTCGCGCTGCTCGACGCCTGGTCCCTGGACCGCCCGGCGCCGGTCACGGCCGAGCCCACGGCCGTCGCCGAGGTCGTGGAGGCGCTGCCGCAGCTGCTGTCCCTGCTTCAGCTGTCGGCCGGTCCGGTGCAGGTCGCGACGCTTCTGGACATGCTTCAGCAGCGCGTCGCCGAGCTGCGCACCGAGCGGTGCGAGGTGCCGTACGGCCCCGTGGCCGCCCCCGGCCCCGACGACATCCCGCCCGCCGGGACGCCGGACGCCGCCGACTCCCTGGACCACTCCCTGGAGACGCTGCTCGACTGGGCCCTGGACGCGCTCGCCTCCGTGGGCGCGCTCGTGGTGCTGGACGGCTCCTTGGCGGACGGCCCTCAGGAGGCGGCGGAGGCGGCGCGGGAGGCCGTGGAAGGGGCGCGGGAGGCCGTGGAGGAGGCGGCGCGGGAGGCCGTCCTCACCGCGCTCGGCAACTGGGCGGTGTGGGTCAAGCTGGAGCAGATCTGCGTCGCCGCCCAGAGCCCCGCCGGGAACATCGAGCAGCCCGCCGCGGACATGCTGCGCGGCTGCGCGGGCCTGACCCCAGGACCGGCCCGCGCCGAGTACCGGGCCTGGCTCGCCGCCCGGCCCGTCGGCAGCGCCGTCACCGAGCTCATCGAGGCGGCCCGCGGCGACGACGCGCTGCTGCGCGGGCTCGCCTTCGAGGCGCTGCGCGTCGTCGGGGCGCCCGCCGAGCCGACCGTACGGGCCGTGGTCGACGAGTCCGCGCTGCGCCCGTACGCGCTGCTGTGGCTGGCCGAGCACGAGGGGGTGGACCCGGAGGACGCGCTGGACGTGCTGACCCGCGAGGAGGCCACCTGGCTGTGGGTGGACACGGCCGCGGCCATCTCCGACCACGGCGAGAGCCCGCTGCTCGTGCGCCATCTGGAGTCCGCCGTGCAGGGCACGGTCCCGGCGCTGCTGGAGGAGGTACGGGCCGTGGGCCACCCCCGCACCGTGCAGGTCCTGGTCGCACTGGCCGCCGCCCACCCCGACCCGGCCCTCGCCAAGGCGGTCCGCCGCGCGGCCTTCCAGGTACACACGGGCGGCGCCTGACCAGCCCAGACCCCTGCTCCGTACCTGGGAGGCCCGCCCGGGGCCGGGAAAAAGCCCTTGCGGGCCCCGCTAAACTAATCGCATGGCAATTCTCCTCGCGCATTAGACGGCGTCGGCCTCTTTTCGCCCGTCCGTCCAGCCGTCCACCTGCCCTGGAGTAATTCCCGTGATCACCGCCTCCGGCATCGAGTTGCGCGCCGGCGCCCGTGTCCTCATCGAGTCCGCCTCCTTCCGCGTCGCCAAGGGCGACCGCATCGGCCTCGTCGGGCGCAACGGCGCGGGCAAGACCACCCTCACCAAGTGCCTCGCCGGTGAGGGCATCCCGGCCGCCGGCACCATCACCCGCTCCGGCCAGGTCGGCTATCTGCCCCAGGACCCGCGCACCGGCGATCTCGACGTGCTCGCCCGCGACCGCATCCTCTCCGCCCGTGAGCTGGACTCCGTGCTCCGCAAGATGCGCGAGAACGAGGACCGGATGGCGAACGGCAAGGGCGCCACCCGCGAGCGCGCGATGAAGAAGTACGAGCGGCTGGAGACCGAGTTCCTCACCAAGGGCGGTTACGCCGCCGAGGCGGAGGCCGCGACCATCGCCGCCAGCCTCGGGCTGCCCGACCGCGTGCTCGGCCAGCCCCTGCATACGCTCTCCGGCGGTCAGCGCCGCCGGGTCGAGCTGGCCCGGATCCTCTTCTCGGACTCCGACGTCCTGCTCCTGGACGAGCCGACCAACCACCTCGACGCCGACTCCGTCATCTGGCTGCGGGACTACCTGAAGACCTACCGCGGCGGCTTCATCGTCATCTCCCACGATGTGGACCTGGTCGAGACGGTCGTCAACAAGGTCTTCTACCTGGACGCCAACCGTTCGGTCATCGACATCTACAACATGGGCTGGAAGCTCTATCAGGCCCAGCGCGAGGCCGACGAGAAGCGCCGCAAGCGGGAGCGGGCCAACGCGGAGAAGAAGGCCGCGGCCCTCAACTCCCAGGCGGACAAGATGCGCGCCAAGGCCACCAAGACGGTGGCCGCGCAGAACATGGCCCGCCGCGCCGAGAAGCTGCTGTCGGGGCTCGAAGCGGTGCGGCAGTCCGACAAGGTCGCCAAGCTCCGCTTCCCGGACCCCGCCCCGTGCGGCAAGACGCCCCTGGCCGCCGAGGGCCTGTCCAAGTCGTACGGCTCGCTGGAGATCTTCACCGACGTCGGCCTGGCCGTCGACCGGGGCTCACGGGTGGTCATCCTGGGGCTCAACGGCGCGGGCAAGACGACCCTGCTGCGGCTGCTGGCCGGGGTCGAGAAGCCGGACACCGGGCAGCTCACCCCCGGCCACGGTCTCAAGCTGGGCTATTACGCACAGGAGCACGAGACGCTGGATCCGGACCGCACGGTCCTGGAGAACATGCGCTCGGCAGCCCCCGACCTCGACCTCGTGGACATCCGCAAGACGCTGGGGTCCTTCCTCTTCTCCGGCGACGACGTCGACAAGCCGGCGGGTGTGCTGTCCGGTGGCGAGAAGACCCGGCTCGCGCTGGCCACGCTCGTGGTCTCCTCGGCCAACGTCCTGCTGCTCGACGAGCCCACCAACAACCTCGACCCGGCCAGCCGCGAGGAGATCCTCGGCGCGCTGCGCACCTTCACGGGCGCGGTGGTGCTGGTGACCCACGACGAGGGCGCGGTCGACGCGCTGCAGCCGGAGCGGATCATTCTGCTGCCGGACGGCGTCGAGGACCTGTGGGGCGAGGACTACGCGGACCTCGTCGCGCTCGCCTGAGCCGCCATGGATCTGCTCCGGATCCGCTACGGATCAGCCCCCTCGTAGATCATGCGCCATAGATCATTCGGCCTAGGCGTGATCCTTCATCTGAGTGAGAACGGCTGGTACCGCGGCGCGCCGTCAGTGACCGGCGCATAAAGCGTGCCGCGCGCCGGCGTGCGGTGGTGCGATCGCGACCATCGACGGCCTGACCTGCCGGTTCGTCCACCATGTGGACCGTTTCTGAGCGCGACTGCCTGCGGAATCTTCAATTCCGGGGGCGATCACCCCATCAATTCGGGAAAGCCTTCCTCCAGAGACCTTGCCGAATGGGTGGCCAGGAAGCCGCCTAGGGGTGATCATGAGAGTCCAGAGCGCACTTCCCATGAGGAGGCACGGGTGGCCGAGACTCTGAAGAAGGGCAGCCGGGTGACCGGCGCCGCGCGCGAAAAGCTCGCGGCAGACCTGAAAAAGAAGTACGACTCCGGTGCAAGCATCCGGGCGCTGGCCGAGGAGACCGGCCGCTCCTACGGATTCGTCCACCGGATGCTCAGTGAGTCCGGCGTGGCCCTGCGTGGTCGCGGTGGAGCGACACGGGGCAAGAAGGCCGCAACACCGGCCTGACGCCCCAGGCATGTCGTACCGGTGGGTATGAGCGGTGCCACCCGGTTGATCGGACCGTCGGCCGGGTGGTTACTGTGCAGTCACTTAGTCGTGTGACCGCACCCACCGGAGGCTTCTGTGACCCTGCTGGACAAGGACGGCGTTCACCTCACCGCTGACGATGCGATCGCCACGGTGACCCTGACCAACCCCGACAAGCGGAACGCTCAGTCGCCCGCGACCTGGCGCGCCCTGGCCGAGGCCGGACAGGCGTTGCCGGGCAGCGTGCGGGTGGTGGTGCTGCGCGCCGAGGGCAAGTCCTTTTCAGCGGGGCTCGACCGGCAGGCGTTCACGCCCGAGGGGTTCGACGGCGAGCCGTCCTTCCTCGAGCTGGCCCGCCGCTCCGACTCGGAGCTGGACGCTGCCATCGCCGGGTATCAGGAGGCGTTCACCTGGTGGCGGCGGCACGACCTCATCTCCGTCGCCGCCGTCCAGGGCCACGCCATCGGCGCGGGCTTCCAACTGGCCCTCGCCTGTGACCTGCGGGTCTGCGCTGACGATGTGCAGTTCGCCATGCGCGAGACCAGCCTGGGGCTGGTCCCCGACCTCACCGGCACCCATCCGCTGGTCTCCCTCGTGGGCTACGCCTGCGCCCTGGAGATCTGCCTGACCGGGCGCGTTGTCCACGCGGATGAGGCCGAGCGCACCGGCCTGGCCAATCTGGTCGTACCCGCCGCGGAGCTGGACGCCGCGGTCCGCGACCTGACCGCGGCGCTGCTCGCCGCGGACCGCGACGCCGTGATCGAGACCAAGGCGCTGCTGCGTGGGGCGGGGGAGCGGACGTACGAGGAGCAGCGCGCCGCCGAGCGTGCCGCGCAGGCCCGGCGGCTGCGCGCCCTGGCGGGGCTGGGCGAGTAGCACCGTCTACGGGCGGCGCCACCGCCATGCCGCACCGTCTACGGCTGGGCCATCCGCACCGGCACCTCGCCGCACCGTCTACAGCGGCGCCATCCGCACCGGCACCGGCCGTACCGGCACCGCTTCGAGTACGAGCACGGCGAGGTCGTCGTCGATCGGCTCGGGGCCGAAGTCGTGGGCGGCGCGCCGGACCTGTTCCGCCACCGCCTTGGCGCCCAGGCCCACGCACCCCCGCAGGATGTCGGCGAGGCCGTCGTCGTCGTCCAGCTGCCGGTTGCCGCTGCGCCGCTCGGTCACCCCGTCGGTGACGCACAGCAGCGTCTCGCCGGGCGCCAGGTCGAAGTTGTCGGCGTGGAAGTCGGCGCTCTCGTCGATGCCCAGCAGCATCTGGGAGCTGCCCGTGGTGACCACCGAGCCCTCGGCGGTCAGCCGCAGCGGCAGCGGGTGTCCGGCGCTGGCCAGTGTGCAGTGGGCGCAGCCCGTGGCCGGGTCGGGTTGCAGCTCGCCGTACAGCAGGCTCAGGAAGCGCGGCCTGGCCTGTTCGCCGCCGACGGCCACGGCTTCGGCGCCCTCCTCCACCAGTGCCTGGTTCAGCCGGGAGAGCACCGACTCGACGCCGTGGCCCTCGCGGGCCAGCAGCCGGACCAGATGGCGGGCCAGACCGGTCACCGACATCGCCTCCGGGTCGCTGCCGCACACATCGCCGAGCAGGAAGCACCAACGGCGGCCGCCCATCGGGAACAGGTCGTAGAAGTCGCCGCCGACTGTCTGCTCCTCGCCATGCGGCTCGTACACGATCGCCGTGTCGACGCCCGGGATATGGGCGAGGGAGGTGGGCAGCTGCCGGCGCTGGAGCGCCCGGCTGATGGTCGCCTGCCGGGTGTAGCGCCGGGCGGTGGCCACCGCCTGGGCCACCCGCCGGGCCACATCGCCCGACAGCCGTGCCACGCCCTCGGTCAGCTGGGTCACGCCCGCCCGGCCCAGCAGCAGTACGCCGTGGTTGCGGCCCTGGGCGAGCAGCGGGAACGCCAGCGCGGCCCCGCCCGCGCCACGGCCGTCCGCGGGCTCGGGCCAGGGCCAGGGGGTGCCGGAGGGGTCGAGTCCGGTGGGCGGCGGGTGGCTCTCGAGCGCCAGCCGGAGCGCGTCGTTGCGGCGCTCGTCGCTGTGCCATACGCGGCACAGCCGCAGCCTCTGGCCCTCGGTGCTCAGCCATACCGCGCACCAGTCGGCGAGCCGCGGCACCAGGAGCTGCCCGGCGAGGGCGGCGACCATGTTCTCGTCCAGCTGTCCGGCGAGGAGGTCGCTGGCCTCCGCGAGGAACGACGGTCCGCCGCGGTCCACCCACCCACCGGAGCCTTCCCGGTGCCGCGGCGGCGCGGCCGGGGCGAGGGCCTTGGCGAAGCGCACTTCGCTGCCCACCGCGTCGACCGGGAGGGCATCGGCCCCGGACCCCTCCGGCGCGGCGTCCAGCCGGAACCACACCGCCTTGCGGGTGCGGTGGTAAGTCACGCCCCAGGACTCCGCGAGCGCGCCCATCAGCTGGAGGCCGCGGCCGCGGCGCCGGGTGTCCTGGCCGCCGTACACCGCGCTGGCGGGGTGGAGGTCGCTCACCTCGACAACGACGCCCGGGGGCGTGGTCTGCAGCCGGCAGACGACCTCGATCTCGGTGCCCGCGTGCAGCACGGCGTTGGTGACCAGCTCGCTGACCAGGAGCACGGCGTCCTCGGTCAGCCGGTCGCCGAGCGGGCACGGCCCGAGGACCGCCGGCGCGCCCGGTCCCGTGAGCGTGGTGCGCACAAACGCGCGCGCCGCGGCGGGCGCCCCCACGGTCCCGGGCAGCATGGTCCGCGAGACGGACTCCCGCGAGAGAGGAAGCAAGGCTCCCACCAGCCGCTCCTGGCGCTTTGGGGCGATTAGGTCATTTCGGTGCCATATTATGACAGGCACAGGAGTGCGAATCGATCCATAAGAGACGATGTCATGGCAAATGACCCGACCCCCATGGACATACGTTCCGACGTCCGCCCCGAATCCCCGGGCCTCGCGCCCGGCGAGGAGCGGGTGAGCGCGGCAGGCTTGCGGTCCCTGCTGGGTGCGCTGCAGGCGTTGTGCGACGGGGACTTCTCCGTACGCGCCAACAGCGCGGAAGAGGGCATGCTCGGCGAGATGGCCGGGGCGTTCAACCAGCTCGTGGCCCGCAACGCCCATCTGGCCTCGGAGCTGCAGCGGGTGCGCCGCGAAGTGGTACGGCAGGGCAGACTCGACGAGCGGATCACGGCCAGCCCCGGCCAAGGGGCCTGGACGACCAGCGTGGACGCGGCGAATCAGCTGGTGGACGCGCTCGTCGGCCCCGTCTCGAACGCCACGCAGGTGCTGGACGCCGTCGCCGCGGGCGATCTGACCAAACGGGTCGACCTGCACGACGGCAATCGTCAGCTGCGCGGTGATCTGCGCCGGCTCGGGCGCGGCGTCAACCGCACGGTGGACCAGCTGTCGCTGTTCACCGGCGAACTCACCCGCGTCGCCCGCGAGGTCGGCACCGAGGGCCGGCTCGGCAGCCGGGCCAAGGTCCAGGGGCTGTCCGGCGACTGGCGCGAGGTCACCGAGGCCGTCAACACCATGGCCTCCCGGCTGACGGCCCAGGTCCGGGACATCGCCGCGGTGACCACGGCGGTCGCGCGCGGCGACCTCACCCGGCAGGTGACCGTCGAGGCCACCGGGGAGCTGCTGGAGCTGAAGCTGACCGTGAACACGATGGTCGATCAGCTGTCGGCGTTCGCGGACGAGGTCACGCGGGTGGCCCGTGAGGTCGGTACGGAGGGTGAGCTGGGCGGCCGGGCCCAGGTCCGGGGCGTCTCGGGGGTGTGGAAGGACCTGACGGACAACGTCAACTTCATGGCGTCCAACCTGACCTCCCAGGTCCGGAACATCGCCCAGGTGACCACGGCGGTGGCCAACGGCGATCTCTCGCAGAAGATCACCGTCGACGCCCGGGGCGAGATCCTTCAGCTGAAGCTGACCGTGAACACGATGGTCGATCAGCTGTCGGCGTTCGCGGACGAGGTCACGCGGGTGGCCCGTGAGGTCGGTACGGAGGGTGAGCTGGGCGGCCGGGCCCAGGTCCGGGGCGTCTCGGGGGTGTGGAAGGACCTGACCGAGAACGTCAACTTCATGGCGGACAACCTCACCTCCCAGGTCCGGAACATCGCCCAGGTCGCCACTGCGGTGGCGGAGGGAGACCTCAGCAAGACGATCACGGTGGAGGCCAAGGGCGAGATCCTGGAGCTCAAGTCGACGATCAACACGATGGTCGACCGGCTCTCCGCGTTCGGCGACGAGGTCACGCGGGTGGCCCGCGAGGTCGGCACCGAGGGCAACCTGGGCGGCCAGGCGCAGGTCCGCGGAGTTTCCGGGGTGTGGAAGGAGCTCACCGACAACGTCAACTTCATGGCGCTGAACCTGACCTCGCAGGTGCGCAACATCGCCCAGGTGACCACGGCGGTGGCCAACGGCGACCTGTCGAAGAAGATCACGGTGGACGCCCGGGGCGAGATCCTGGAGCTGAAGGACACCGTGAACACCATGGTCGAGCAGCTTCGGGCGTTCGCCGACGAGGTCACCCGGGTCGCCCGCGACGTCGGCACCGAGGGGGAGCTGGGCGGCCGGGCCCAGGTGCCGGGCGTATCGGGGGTGTGGAAGGACCTGACGGACAACGTCAACTTCATGGCCTCCAACCTGACCTCCCAGGTCCGCAACATCGCCCAGGTCGCCACCGCCGTCGCCCAGGGCGATCTGTCCAAGAAGATCGACGTGGACGCGCGCGGCGAGATCCTGGAGCTCAAGACCACCATCAACACGATGGTCGACACGCTCTCCGCGTTCTCCTCCGAGGTCACCCGGGTCGCCCGTGAGGTCGGCAGCGAGGGCCGGCTGGGCGGCCAGGCCCGTGTCGAGGCGGTCTACGGCACCTGGAAGCGGCTGACCACCAGCGTCAACGAGCTCGCCCTGAACCTGACCACCCAGGTGCGGGCGATCGCCGAGGTTGCCTCCGCCGTCGCCCAGGGCGATATGTCCGGGGCCGTCTCGGTCGAGGCACAGGGCGAGGTCGCCGAGCTCAAGCACAACGTCAACCTCATGGTGACCAACCTGCGCGAGACCACCAGGGCCAAGGACTGGCTGGAGTCCAACCTCGCCCGTATCGCCTCCCTGATGCAGGGCCACCGCGATCTGGTCGAGGTCGCCGACCTGATCCTGCGCGAGCTCACTCCGCTGGTCAACGCGCAGTTCGGGGCCTTCTTCCTCACCGAGGCCGGCGCCAAGCCGGGCGAGGGCCTCGAGTTCATCGCCGGCTACGGCATCAACCCGGAGAAGGGGCCGCTGCCGCAGAGCGGGTCGGCGGGCCGCGGACTGATCGCCCAGGCGGCCATCGAGAAGAAGCGCATCCTGATCACCGACGTCCCGCCGAACTTCATCACCGTCGACTCCGGGCTCGGGTCCGCGGTCCCGGCCAGCGTTGTCATCCTGCCGATCCAGTACGAGGACCAGGTGCTCGGAGTGATCGAGCTGGCCTCCTTCAGCCGGTTCAGCGAGGTCCATTTGGCCTTCGTCGACCAGTTCGTCAACACCATCGGCGTCTCGATCAACACCATCATCGCCAACGCCCGAACCGAGTCCCTGCTGTCGGAGTCCCAGCGGCTCACCACCGAGCTGCGCCAGCGCTCCAACGAGCTCCAGCGCTCCAACGCGGAGCTGGAGGAGAAGGCCGCGCTGCTGGCCACCGCCTCGCAGTACAAGTCCGAGTTCCTGGCCAATATGTCGCATGAGCTGCGCACCCCGCTCAACTCGCTGCTCATCCTGGCCCGGCTGCTCGCCGACAACCCCGACGGGCGGCTGTCCGAGCAGGAGGAGCAGTTCGCCACCACCATCCACCGCTCCGGCTCCGATCTGCTCCAGCTGATCAACGACATCCTCGACCTGTCGAAGATCGAGGCGGGCCGGATGGACGTACGCGCCAGGAAGCTGCCGGTGGTCAAGCTGCTGGACTACGTCAACGCGACCTTCCGGCCGCTGGCCGCCGACCGGGGCCTGTCCTTCGAGATCACCGTCGGCGAGGACGTTCCGCGCGAGATGTTCTCCGACGAGCAGCGGCTCCAGCAGATCCTGCGCAACCTGCTCTCCAACGCGCTCAAGTTCACCTCCTCGGGCGGGGTGAAGCTGCACGTCGAGCGGGCGCCCGGAGAGAGGTTCAGCGAGGAGACGCTGCGGAGCGCGGACGCCGTCGTGGCCTTCTCCGTCACCGACACCGGTATCGGCATCCCGCCCGAGAAGCTGTCCGTGATCTTCGAGGCGTTCCAGCAGTCCGACGGCACCACCAGCCGCAAGTACGGCGGCACCGGGCTCGGCCTGTCCATCAGCCGGGAGATCGCCGGAATGCTGGGCGGCCGGATCGTCGCCGAGAGCGAGGTGAACGTCGGCTCCCGCTTCACCCTGTACGTCCCCTCGCACTACGCCGGCATCGTCCCGGCGCCCGACCCGTCGGACCCCCGGGCCACCGGCTCCACCGTCCCGGCCGCGCCCCCCGCGCCGGACGAGCAGCTGCCGGACGTCGCCGACCACGCGCCCAGCGGGGTGTTCGGCGACGACACCAGCCTGACGGGCGTCTCGCGTCGGTCGGGCGGCGACGGCCGCGACGAGTCCTGGCCGGAGACCACCCGGCTCAGCGAATGGCAGTCCGGCCGCCCCCACCGGGTGCTGAACGGGCGGCGCATCCTCATCGTCGACGACGACATCCGCAACGTCTTCGCGCTGACCCATGTGCTGGGCCGGGTCGGCATGAGCGTGAAGTACGCGGAGAACGGCCGTGAGGGCCTGGAGGTGCTGCACCGCAATCCCGACGTCTCCCTGGTCCTGATGGACGTGATGATGCCGGAGATGGACGGCTACGAGACGATCCGGGCCATCCGCAGCGGCACGCCTCGCCTCGCCGAGCTGCCGATCATCGCCCTCACCGCCAAGGCCATGCCGGGCGACCGGGAGAAGGCGATCGACAGCGGCGCCAACGACTACGTCCCCAAGCCCGTGGACGTCGACCGGCTGCTGTCGGCCGTCTGCGATCTGCTCGATCCGCTGGGCAGCCCGCCCGGCGGGACCGCCGCGGCCCGCGAGGGCGCCGCGGACACCGGACCGCCGGGGCGGGGGCGGACATGAGCGGCGGCGCACCCGAGAAGTCGGCGATTCTGATCGTCGACGACATGGAGGAGAACCTGATCGCGCTGGAAGCCGTCCTCGGCCCGCTCGATCTGCGGCTGGTCCGCGCCCACTCCGGGGAGGAAGCGCTGAAGGCCATGCTGCGGCAGGACTTCGCGGCCGTCCTGCTCGACATCCTGATGCCGGGCATGGACGGCTTCGAGACGGCCGCCACCATCAAGCGCCTCGACCAGACCAAAGACGTCCCGATCATCCTGCTGACCGGGGAGGACACGGACTCCGACTACGCCTACCGGGGCTATGCGATCGGCGCCGCCGACTTTGTGACCAAGCCGTTCGACCCCTGGTTGCTGCGCACCAAGGTCAATGTGTTCCTGGAGCTGGACCGCAAGAACCGCCGGCTCGCCGAGCGGGTCGCCGAGCTGGAACGGACCGTGGACACCCTGCGCGCGGCGCCCCCCGGAGGCGAACCGAGCCACAAAAAAGGGGGAGCCTAAAAGCCGTGCAGCGCGCCGCCGTCCACCGGCAGCATGACGCCGGTCAGATACGACGCGGCGGGCGAGAGCAGGAACGCCGCCGCGCGGCCGAACTCCTCCGGTGTGCCGTAGCGCCGCAGCGGGATCCGCTCGCTGTTGCGGGCCCGCGCCTCGTCCGCGTCGCCGAACAGTGAGTCCAGCTCGCGGACCCGGTCGGTGTCGATCCGGGCCGGCAGCAGGCCGACGACCCGGATGCCCTGCGGGCCCACCTCCGAGGCGAGGGACTTCGCGAACCCGGCCAGGCCCGGCCGCAGCCCATTGGAGACCGTCAGACCGGGGATCGGCTCGTACACGGAACCGGAGAGGACGAAGCCGATCACACCGCCGGAGGAGAGCTCCGCGGCGGCGGTGCGGGCCAGGCGGACCGCGCCCAGGAAGACGGAGTCGAAGGCCGCCCGCCACTGCTCGTCGGTGATGTTCGCAGTCAGGCCCGCCGGGGGGCCGCCGACGCTGATGAGTACGCCGTCGAAGCCGCCGAAGCGGTCACGGGCCGTGGCGATCAGGCGCTCGGCCACGGCCGGGTCGGCGTTGTCGGCCGCGACGCCGACGGCGTTCGGGCCCAGCTCGGCGGCGGCCTCCGCCGCCGTCTTCTCGTCGCGGCTGGTGATCACGACCTTCGCACCGTCGGCGACCAGCTCACGGGCGGCCGCGCGGCCCAGCCCTCGGCTGGCTCCGGTGAGGACGTACACCCGGTCTTTGAGTCCAAGATCCATGGGGTCAGTCTGCCGTGGGGCCCTCGGCGAGCGTAAGGGAGGTCGGCGCCGGACCGGCCGTGACCGGTCAGACCCCGGCGGGCTCGGGTTCGGGTTCGGGCGCGGGCTCGGCGTCCCGTGCGGCGGCCGCCCGGTCGCGCAGCTCGCGCCGGACCAGGATCACCCAGCCGATGGGCACGCCCGCGGAGAACAGCCACCACTGGATCGCATACGCCATATGCGGGCCGATGCCGCTGTGGTCCGGCTCCGGGACCACCTCGGGCTGGTCGCTGCCCTTGGGGGAGGACTTGGTCAGCTCGATATAGCCGCCGAGGACCGGCTCGGACAGGGACTTCGCCAGCTGCCCGCTGTTGATCAGCATGACCTGGCGGGCGGGCAGCCCCTGCTTGTCCTTGATGCCGCTGTTCCCGGTCGTCTCGTCGCGCTTGAGGCGGCCGGTGACGGTGATCTCGCCGGAGGGGGCGGCCGGCACCTTGGGGAAGCGGGTGAGGTCGTTGCCCGCCGGGATCCAGCCGCGGTTGACCAGGACGGCCCGGCCGTCGTCCATGACGAGCGGGGTGAGCACGTAGTAGCCGATGGTCTGCTCGTCGGCGGCGGTCCGCTGGCGTACGACCACCTCGTGGCCGGTGTCGTACCGGCCCTTGGCGGTCACGGTGCGCCACATCTCGTCGTAGGCGACCGTGCGTCCGGGCCCGGTGAGCCGGTCCACGGGGACGGCCCGGGCGTCCAGGTTGTCGGCGATCAGCTGGTTCTGCGCGACCCGGTGCTCATGCCGGTGGAGTTGCCAGTAGCCCAGTCGGATCATGACCGGGATCAGGGCGAGACCCACGAGCGTGAGGATCACCCACTGCCGGGACAACAGGAAGCGGTACACGGCCTTGACAGTACTCGCCGTGGATCGCCCCCCGGCCGCTGGGGGCACCGGGGGGCCGATCCCGGACGTACGTCCGATCGCTCAGACGCGGTCGATGATCCCCACCTTCCCTTCCGCCCGGGAGCAGTGGGCTCCGCAGTAGAAGTGGCCGTCCACCTCCACGCCCTGGCCGATGATCTGGCACCGGCAGTGCTCGCAGATGGGCGCCATGCGGTGGATGGCGCAGGAGAAGCAGTCGAAGACGTGCACCGCGCCCTGCGCGTGCACCTCGAACGTCAGGTTGTAGTCGTTTCCGCAGACCTCGCAACGTGCCATGGGGCACAGGGTGCGGGCTGCGGGGCGCCGTGGGGGAGCGGCGGCCGGGCGTGTTGGGCCGACTTCACCTGTTTGCTGGCTTCACTTGCCGGGTGCGGGGGCCACGTCCCGCAGCAGCTGGGTGAAGGCCGCCTCGTCGATGACCGGGGTGTCGAAGGAGGCCGCCTTGGTGATCTTGGAGGTCGCGGCCTCCGGATCGTTGGTGACCAGCAGGCTGGTGAGCCGGGAGACGCTGGTGGCCACGTGCAGTCCGGCCTCGATCGCCTGGTCCTCCAGCAGCTCGCGGTCGATCGAGGTGTCGCCGGAGAAGGCCACCCGCATGCCCTGGACCAGTCGGCCGCCCGGCTCGTAGCGCCCCGGGTTGGGGTAGGGGCAGGCCGGGCGCTTGCGGCTGGGGCGCCAGCTGGTCGCGCGGTAGGACCGCTGGTAGCCGATCGGTCGGGGGGCGTCGGACCATTCGGTCAGCGGCTGGCAGGCGAGCAGGGGCAGCCGCAGCCCGCCCGCGGCGGCCGCGTGCAGACTCGGCCGGAAGGTCTCGGCGAGCACCCGTGCGTCGTCCAGGGCGTGGTGGGCGCGCTCCTGGACCACCCCGTAGTGCGCGGCCAGGGACTCCAGCTTGTGGTTGGGCAGCGGCAGGCCCAGCTCCTTGGAGAGCGCGATCGTGCACAGCCGCTGCCGCACCGGCGCGGCGCTCCCCGCACGCGCGTACTCCCGGGCGAGCATCGACCAGTCGAAGACCGCGTTGTGCGCGACCAGCACCCGGCCGTCCAGGCGCTGGGCCAACTCGTCGGCGACCTCCGCGAAGAGCGGGGCATCGGCCAGGGTGTCGCTGGTCAGGCCGTGGATCCACACCGGGCCCGGGTCGCGCTGCGGATTGACCAGGGTGTACCAGTGGTCCTGCACGGCGCCGCGCGCGTCCAGCTGGTAGACCGCGGCGGACACGATCCGGTCGTCCCGGGCGAGCCCGGTCGTCTCCACGTCGACGACCGCGTATCCGTCGGGATAGGCGGCCGGCCACGGCGAGGGTGGCGATACGAGTCGCGGTGCGGCGGCCATGCGGTCTTCGAGCATGGTCAGTGAGGATACGGGCCGTCGCCGACACTCCGCTCCAGCAGGGCCCAACGCACGGCCCTCACAGCCGCCCTGACGCCCTGTGGCGACCTGTCCCAGGGCTCAGGCCGCCACCGGCAGCCGCCGCAGCCTGACCACGCGCTCCGGGTCCGAGTGCAGGTCGTGGCTCAGTTCCCAGCCCAGCCCGCGCGCCGCCTGGACGACATAGCCCGCGCCGACGCCGCGGAAGTCGCGCAGCCATACCTCGTACGGGCCGGGCGGCGGGGCCTTCCTGGCCGCCTGGGCCGCCTCTTCCTTACGGGTCCACGCGGCGAGCCTCTTGTCGACGCGCGCCCGGTAGAAGCCGGCGTCGCCCTCGTGCCGCAGCTCAAGGAGCGTCACGCACCAGCGCGGCCAGATCTCCACGCGGTTCCAGAACGAGTCGAGCAGCTTGGTGAAGCCCTTCTCGAACCCGGGGATCAGCGACAGCACCTCCCCGACGAACGCGAACGCGAGGAAGACCAGAAAGGCGGCCAGCAGCAGCACCCACCACACCGGCAGAACCACCACGGTGAGCAGGAACAGCGGCACCAGCAGGGCCCTGGAACGGCTGGGCAGCGGCCCCCAGGCGTCGTCGCGGTCCACGGGACGGTCCTCTCGCGGCATCGGAGCATACGTACGGGCCGCCGGGCGGAGCCCGCCCGACGGCCCGTGCATTGTGCCAGTGCCTTACTTGGTGACCGCGTCCAGGGCGTCCGCGATCCCAGCCCCGTAGAAGCCGTTGTACGCGGCGGTGCCCTCGCACACGCCGTCGGCCTCGCCGTCCCCGTCGATGTCGTATGGGTCGGGGCAGGCGGTGTCGTCGGCCTGGGCCTTGAGCAGCGCCTTGACCTGCGCGGCGGAGGCGTGCGGGTGGGTGCTCTTGATGAGCGCCGCGACGCCGGCCACATGCGGGGAGGCCATGGAGGTGCCCGCCATGTAGCCGTACTTGCCGCCGGGGAGGGTGTTGTAGATGAGCCCGCTCTCCGCCGGGGGCGCCGGCTTCTGGTACACGGTGCTGTCGCCGCCGGGGGCCGCGATGTCGATCACGCCGAGGCCGTAGTTGGAGAACGAGGACTTGAGCCCCTTGGCCCCGGTCGAGGCCACGGTGACCACGCCCGGCAGCTGGGTCGGGATGTCCAGGCAGGTGCGCGGGTCGATCTCCCGGTCGCCGGGGGTGCTGTCGTTGGGGCTGGTGGGGTCGGTGATGGAGTCGGCGGCCAGGTCGTAGCTCTCGTTGCCCGCCGCGGCCACATTGACCACACCCTTGCGCTCCGCGTACCGCGAGGCCCGGGTGACGGCCTCGACCAGGGCCTTCTGGTCCGGGTCGGTGGTGCAGTTGAAGTACCAGGGGTCGGTGTAATAGCTGTTGTTGGTGACGTCCACGCCGTGCTCGGCGGCCCAGACGAAGCCGCACACCACGGCCTCGGTGTAGAAGAAGCCGTCGGTCGTGGACACCTTGATGCCGGAGACCTTGACCCCGGGGGCCACCCCGGTGACGCCGATGCCGTTCTTCGCGGCGGCGATCTCCCCGGCGACATGGGTGCCGTGCGGGCTCTCGGCGGCCGAGGGCCGCCAGGCGCCGTCGGCGGTGTTCGGCTTGCCGGTGACGCAGTTGACCGACGCCTTGCGGTCGAAGTTCGGGGCGAGATCCGGGTGGGTGTCGTCCACGCCGGTGTCGATCACGCCCACGGTGACGTCCCGGCTGCCCAGGCTCTTCTCATGGGCCTTGTCCGCCTTGATCGCGGGCAGGTCCCACTGCAGCGGCTCCAGCGGGTCCTGCCCGGCGGCGGCCCGTGCGGCGACGGCCTTCTGCTGCGCCTCGGACAGCACCTGCGGCGCGCCGGTGTCGGTCGTGGACTGGGCGGGCAGCGGGGCGGTGCGGGTGGCGCCCGCGGAGGCGACGCCGCGCACCTGACGGATCGTCTTGGCGAAGTCGGCGTCGGCGGAGTGGACGACGATGACGCCGATCCGGTCGTACGCCACGACGACGCTGCCCCCGGCCTTGGCGATGGCCTTCTTCACCCGGGCCGCGTTTCCGTGGCCGGGGCGGGTGTTGACGACGTAGCTCAGCGACGGGCCGTCGGCCGCGGCGCCGGAGGTCAGGGCCGAGCCGCCGAGGGAGCTGTCGGAGCCGCTGGAGCCGCCGACGGCGGTGGCGGCGGTCGTGGGCAGGAAGGCCAGGGCGGCGGTGAGCGTCAGGGCGGCGGGTATCGCGGCGGTACGCGGCGTCATGGGTACTCCGGTTCTGGTGGTTGGGCGGGCTTGGGCGTGCGGCGTCATGGGGTGAACTTTTGCGTGGTGATCGCTCACTTGGTGACCGCGTCCAGCGCGTCGACGATGCCGTAGCCGTAGAAGCTGTTGATGTGCTTGGTGCCGGTGCAGACGGCGTCCGTGTCGCCGTCACCGTCCGGGTCGTACGGCCCGGTGGGGCAGCCCGGGTTGTCCGCCTGGGCCTTCAGCAGCCACTGGATCTCCTGCGGGCTCGCTTTGGGGTGCGCGCTCTTGAGCAGCGCCGCGACCCCCGCCACATGCGGGGAGGCCATCGAGGTGCCCTGCAGATAGCCGTAGTCGCCGCCGGGCATGGTGGACAGGATCCGGCCGTCCTTGGCGGGCAGCTCGGGCACCTGGTACTTGTCGCCGCCCGGGCCCGCCACATCGACCTGGCCCAGGCCGTAGCTGGAGTAGTACGACTTCAGGGAGGTGACGCCGGTCGCGGAGACCGTGACGACGCCGGGCAGCTGGGTGGGCACGTCCGGGCAGACCGACGGGTCGACCGTGCGCTCCACGGGGGTGGTGTCGTTGGGGCTCGTGGCGTCGGTGAGCGAGCCGGCCGCGAGGTCGTCGTTGGAGTTGCCCGCCGAGGCGACGTTGACCACGCCCTTGCGCTGCGCGTACGCCGTGGCCCGGCCGACCGCGTCGGAGATCGCCTTCTGGTCCGGGTCGGCTGCGCAGTTGTACTTCCACGGGTCGACGAAGTAGCTGTTGTTCGTCACCTCGACGCCGTGGTCGGCCGCGAAGACGAAGGCGCACACCACGCTCTCCGCGTAGAACAGGCTCGTCGTCGGCTCGCTGACCTTGATGGCGGAGACCTTCACCCCGGGCGCGACGCCGGCCACGCCCACGCCGTTGCGCGCGGCGGCGATCTCCCCGGCCACATGCGTGCCGTGGTAGTCCTCGGCCGGGTCCCACGGGCGCCAGGCGCCCGGGCTGGTGTCGGCGACGCCGCCGACGCAACTGGCCGACTGGGACCGGGAGAAGTTGGGGGCCAGGTCGGGGTGGGTGTCGTCCACGCCGGTGTCGATGACGCCGACGGTGACCTTACGGCTGCCCGGGTTGACCTTGGCGGCCTGGTCGGCCTTGATGGCGGGGATGTCCCACTGCAGGGACTCCAGCGGCTCCTGCCCGGCGGCCAGCGCCTTCGCCGCGGTCGTCGCCGAGGTCCGGGGCGCCGGCACCTTCCCGGGCCTGCCGACCTCGGTGGTGGCGGCCGGGGTCAGCGGCGCGGTGCGGGTCGCGCCCGCCGACTGGACGCCGCGCACCTGACGGATCGTCTTGGCGAAAGCGGGGTCCTTCGAATGGGCGATGATGACTCCTATTCGTTCATAGGCGGTCACCACCGTCCCGTGTGAGGCCGTGATCGCCTTCTTCACCTCGCCGACGGTGCCGTGGTCGGCGGCGGTGTTGACCACGTACGACAGCGACGGGCCGTCAGCCGCGGCCGAAGAGGTGAGGGCCGAAGAGGTCGGCGCGCCCCGGGGGATGGCCGAGGCTGCCGGGGGGAGCAGGACGAGGGACGCGGTGAGCGCCAACCCGGCCGGCACCGCCGCCAGGGCGCGCCGACGTCTGATGCCCGGTTGTGCTGCCGGTCTGTGATGAGCCATGGGGTCTCCACATCATCCGTACAGACCGCCCTGCGCGAGTCGCGCCTGGACGGGTACATGACGAGCGAAACTATCGTCGATCAAGGGCCCCCATCAAGGCATTCCGGAGGAAAACGCGCCACAGTACCCGGAGTCAATCACTCCGTCGACTTATTCCCTCCTTTCAACTACCAGCCTCTGTTGGACGGCCCGGCGTCGCCCTACCATGCGTGATCTGGATCACTGGAAATTCTGCATATACGTCCCGTCAGAAGCCATCCACAGGAGAGACCGTGGACACCGCGCCGGCCAGCGATCGCCCTGGCGATCAGCGACAGCAAGAACATCCCCCGTACGCCGAGGTGCAAGCGAGTGCGGAGTTCGGCGAACTGCGCCGCGCCCACCGCTCGTTCGCCTTCCCGCTCACCATCGCGTTCGTCAGCTGGTACCTGCTGTACGTCCTGCTGTCCAACTACGCGGGCGGCTTCATGGACACCAAGGTGGCCGGCAACATCAACGTCGCCCTGGTGTTCGGCCTCGGCCAGTTCCTGACCACCTTCCTCATCGCCTGGTGGTACTCCCGCCATGCCGCCGCCAAGCTCGACCCGCGCTCGGCGGCGATCAAGTCCAGCATGGGGAGTGACGCATGAGCATCCATCAGCTCGCGGTCGAGAGCGCGTCGGACCACCGGCCGCTGATCATCACCCTCTTCTCGGTCTTCGTCGTCGCGACCCTCGGCATCACCGTATGGGCCGGCCGCCAGACCAAGGACGCCACCGACTTCTACGCCGGCGGCCGCTCCTTCAGCGGCTTCCAGAACGGCCTGGCCATCTCCGGCGACTACATGTCGGCCGCGTCCTTCCTCGGCATCGCCGGCGCCATCGCGCTCGCCGGCTACGACGGATTCCTGTACTCGATCGGCTTCCTCGTCGCCTGGCTGGTCGCCCTGCTGCTGGTCGCCGAGCCGCTGCGCAACACCGGCCGGTACACGATGGGCGATGTGCTCGCCTACCGGATGCGCCAGCGCCCGGTCCGCACCGCGGCGGGCGTCTCCACCATCGTCGTGTCGATCTTCTACTTGCTGGCCCAGATGGCCGGCGCGGGCGTGCTGGTCTCCCTGCTGCTGGGCATCACCAACGAGGCCGGGAAGATCCTCATCGTCGTCCTCGTCGGCGTGGTGATGATCCTCTACGTGTCCATCGGCGGCATGAAGGGCACCACGTGGGTGCAGATGGTCAAGGCCGTGATGCTGATCGCGGGCGCCCTGCTGATGACCTTCCTGGTGCTGCTCAAGTTCGACTTCAACGTGTCCTCGCTGCTGGGCGAGGCGGCGAAGAACAGCGGCCTCGGCCACGCCTTCCTGGAGCCGGGCGTCAAGTACGGGGCCACCGGCACCACCAAGCTCGACTTCATCTCGCTCGGCATCGCCCTGGTGCTCGGCACCGCGGGCCTGCCGCACATCCTCATCCGCTTCTACACCGTCCCCACGGCCAAGGCCGCCCGTAAGTCGGTGAACTGGGCGATCGGCATCATCGGCGTGTTCTACCTGATGACCATCGCGCTGGGCTTCGGCGCCGCCGCGCTGCTGGACAAGAAGACCATCACCGATTCGAACCCGGCCGGGAACACCGCAGCACCCCTGCTCGCCGACGAACTCGGCGGCCCCGTGCTGCTCGCCGTGATCTCCGCGGTCGCGTTCGCGACGATCCTCGCCGTCGTCGCCGGGCTCACCCTCGCCTCCTCGTCCTCCTTCGCCCACGACCTGTACGCCAACGTCATCCGCAAGGGCGAGGCGACACAGGAGGAGGAGATCAGGGCCGCGCGCTGGGCGACCGTCGGCATCGGCATCGTCGCGATCGTGCTCGGGGTCTTCGCCCGGGACCTCAACGTCGCCGGACTCGTCGCGCTGGCCTTCGCGGTCGCCGCGTCCGCCAACCTCCCGACGATCCTCTACAGCCTGTTCTGGAAGCGGTTCACCACCCAGGGCGCGCTGTGGTCCATCTACGGCGGGCTCATCTCCTCGGTCTTCCTGGTGCTCTTCTCGCCGGTCGTCTCCGGCAATCCGAAGAGCTCGATGTTCAAGGACGTCGACTTCCACTGGTTCCCGCTGGAGAACCCCGGCCTGATCTCCATCCCGCTGGGCTTCCTGCTCGGCTGGGTGGGCTCCCTGCTGTCCAAGGAGAAGCCGGACAACGCCAAGTACGCTGAGCTGGAGGTGCGCTCGCTCACCGGCTACGGCGCGCACTGACGCGACACCCCCGAGGAGAGCACCGGCGGCCCCGCCACGGACCTGCCCGACGGCGCGGTGAGATTCGCGAAATCTCGAATGTCACAGGCGTCGCGTACGCTGCGGGAGAATTGACCGTAGCGCCGAGACTTTGGGCAACGAGTCCGTGGAGGGGCCGCCATGCTGATCGACACCTACGGTCGTACCGCCACCGACCTGCGCGTCTCCCTCACCGACCGGTGCAATCTGCGCTGCACCTATTGCATGCCGGAAGAGGGCCTTCAATGGTTCGCCAAGCCCGATCTGCTCACCGACGACGAGATCGTCCGGCTGATCCGGATAGCCGTCACCGACCTCGGGGTCACCGAAGTCCGCTTCACCGGCGGTGAGCCGCTGCTGCGCCCCGGGCTCGTCGGCATCGTCGAGCGCAGCGCCGCCCTCGAGCCGCGCCCCCAGATATCGCTCACCACCAACGGCATCGGCCTGGAGCGCACCGCGGCCGCCCTGCGCGCCGCGGGCCTGGACCGGGTCAATGTCTCACTGGACACCCTGCGCCCCGAGGTCTTCCAGACCATGACCCGGCGCAAGCGCCACGCCGATGTGCTGCGCGGCCTGGAAGCCGCCAGCGCCGCCGGGCTCACCCCGGTGAAGGTCAACGCGGTGCTGATGCCCGGGCTCAACGACGACGAGGCCCCCGACCTGCTCGCCTGGGCCCTCGCGCACCAGTACGAGCTGCGCTTCATCGAGCAGATGCCGCTGGACGCCCAGCACGGCTGGAAGCGCGACGGCATGATCACCGCCGGGGACATCCTGGCGTCGCTGCGAACCCGCTTCGAGTTGACCCCGGAAGGCGACGAGGCCCGCGGCTCCGCGCCCGCCGAGCGCTGGCTCGTCGACGGCGGCCCGGCCCGCGTCGGGGTCATCGCCTCCGTCACCCGCCCCTTCTGCCGCGCCTGCGACCGCACCCGGCTCACCGCCGACGGACAGGTGCGCACCTGCCTGTTCGCCCGCGAGGAGTCCGATCTGCGCGGGGCGCTGCGCTCCGGCGCGCCGGATGCGGAGATCGCCCGGCTGTGGCGGCTGGCGATGTGGGGAAAGAAGGCCGGTTCCGGACTGGACGACCCGTCGTTCCTGCAGCCCGACCGCCCGATGTCGGCGATCGGCGGCTGAGGGCGTCAGTGATCGGCGGCTGACGACCACTCCTCCAGGGTCACCACGTCCTTCAGAAAGCCGCGCACCCCGAGGAAGTCGGACAGGTACCCGCGGTGCTCCTCGCACGCCAGCCAGGTCTTGCGCCGCTCGGGTGTGTGGATCTTCGGGTTGTTCCAGGCCAGCACCCATACGGCGGGCGCGCGGCAGCCCTTCGCGGAGCAGATGACGGCGTCGGTCTCGGGAGTGTTCACACCGCAGACTCTACGGAAACCGTGCTGGACATGGCGACGCCGGGCAGCCACGGGGGGAGCCGCCCGGCGTCGGTCCATCGTTCCGACGGGGGATGCGGAACGCGTACGAAGTATGTCACGAGCGGTGGGGCACAGTGCACCGGAACCGCGCAATTGATCTGAGGTTTTCCTGAGCTTACGGGATCGGCCCAGGTCAGCCGCGTTCGGAGCGTCCATTTTCGGTAGCCGTCCCGGCGTCTTCCACGTCTGATTCCGCCCCGGTCGATCCGGAACCCCCGTTCTGCTGACCGGAGATGAGCATCGGACGGGGCGGCGCCGGGACGAAGGTGGAGGGAAGCGAGGGGACGTTCTCCCGGCCGGCGTTCGCCATCACCACGGCGATGTACGGCAGCACCGCACCCAGCACCAGGGCCACTATGGCCACATGCCGCTCCATGTTCCACAGCACCGCGGCCAGGATGACGGACATGGTCCGGATCGACATCGAGATGATGTAGCGGCGCTGCCGGCCGCGCACATCGTCAGCCAGCCCCTGCCGAGCCCCGGTGATCCGGAAGACCTCGGCTTCGCTGTGCTTCCGCATCACGTTCCACCACCCGATCGCCAAGCCGGAACTCCCCGCTTCCGGACGTACCCCACGTTACGCCCGAACCCCAGGGGGTACACGGGTGGGGGTCCTCGCGGGTGGCGGCTTCGCTACGACGTAACGCGTACGGCCGACTACAGCGTGCGTCGCACCGCCATCCGCCGCAATCTGGCCGGAGGAGGCGTTCATGAACTGGCTGTGGGCCATCGTCGTAGGCCTGGTGCTCGGTGTCATCGCCAGGGCCATCCTGCCCGGTAAGCAACACATTCCGCTCTGGCTGACGACGATCTACGGCATCCTCGGCGCCATCGTGGGCAACGCGGTGGCCGGCTGGGTGGGGATCCGGCACACGTCGGGCGTCGACTGGGGACGGCATCTGCTCCAGATCGCCGGAGCGGTGCTGATCGTCGCGGCGGGCACGCGCGTGTACGCGGCGCTGGGCGGCGGCAGACGCAGAAGGGAACGGGCCTGAGCCCGCTGGTGCCACGGCATCGGCTCGCTGGATGGCGCTGGGCCCGGGCCGTACGGACGGCGGGGGCCGGCGCGCTTGGTGGACGCGCACCGACCCCCGCTCACAGCTACCGCTGATCGACCGCTACCGGCCGCTCACAGCCCCCGCAGCCGGGCGATCTTCCGCCCCGCCTTGAGGTAGACGCTCCCCGAGTCGGCGGTGAGCCCGGCGCCCGCCAGGACCTCCGCCGCCACCTCGGCCAGCGGCCGCACCGCCTGCGCCTCGGTGAGCACCGTGGACTCCTGCCCGCCCTCGGTCTCGACGACCAGGCGCAGCCCGTTCTGCTTGGCGACCCGGCGGGCCGCCGACGCGCTCGGCTGGAACTGGAGCACCTTACTCAGTACGGTCGCGATCGACTCGGCGCCGTGCTCCGCCGCGTCGACCTCCGGCAGGACCTCGACGTCCGTGAAGGACTTCTTCGAGAACTGCGCCACGAACCCGGCGCGCGCCGACTTGGCCGCCGCCAAGCCGTACAGCGCCGTCACCATCTCGCCCGCCAGCACCTTCTTCAGGTCCATCGGGTGCAGCGACCGGTCCTCCAGCCGCCCCTTGACGAGGTCGATCTCGCTGTCGGTCCACTCGGTCCAGGCCCGCAGGTACGGCGCCATCAGCCGGTCCGGAATCGACATGATCTTGCCGAAGACGTCCTCGGCGGTGGCGGACAGCGCGATGTAGTTGCCCTTGGACTTGGACATCTTGGTGCCGGTGCCGTCCGTGCCCTCGATCAGCGGCATGGTGACGACCAGCTGCGGCTGCTGCCCGCGCAGCTCCATCAGCTTGCGGCCCATCTGCAGATTGAGCAGCTGGTCCGCGCCGCCGAGCTCGATATCGCACTCCAGCGCGACCGAGTCGAGCCCCTGGGCGATCGGGTAGAGCAGCTCCGACATGGCCAGCCCGGAACCCTCGGCCAGCCGGTTGCGGAAGTCGTCGCGCTGCAGCAGCTGGGAGGCCGGCACCTGGGCGAGCAGCCCCAGCAGCTCCGGGAAGGTGTACGGCGCCAGCCACTCGCTGTTCTGCCGGAAGCTGACCTTCTCGAAGTCGAAGAAGGGCCGGACCTGATCCCGGTAGCCCGCCAGATTCCGGGCGATGTCGTCGTCGGTGAGCGGCGGCCGCTCGGCCGTACGCCCGGTGGGGTCGCCGATCTTGGCGGTGAAGTCACCGATGAGCAGGGTGACGTCGTGCCCCATCCGCTGGAAGCGGCTGAGGATGATCACCGGCACGGCGTGGCCGAGGTGCACATCGGCGGCCGTCGGGTCGATGCCGAGCTTGAGGCTCAGCCCGCGGCCCGCCGTCCGACGCTCCTCGATCCGCTCGGCCAGCTGGTCCACGCCCGGCAGGACCTCGACCGCGCGCGCCGCGATCAGCTCGGCCTGCTCCTTCGCCGACAGGTCCGTCAGGTCCAGATAGCGCCGGGATCCCGTCTCCTCGAGCAGCTTCTCCACGGTCTGGTCGGAGGAGAGGTCTGCGGTGAGCAGTGCGCTGGCGCGGGCGACGGATTCGCCGAGGCGTGTCATGGCGTTCCTGGTAGTAGTCGGGAATCGATGGATGGAAAGACGGATGGACAGATAGGCGTGGACCAGTCTATTGGCCCGGTTCACACGCCCTTGCTGACGGAGCTCATATTGAAGTCCGGGACGCGCAGCGCGGGCATCGCGGCACGGGTGAACCAGTCGCCCCACTCGCGCGGCAGCGTCCGCTCGGTGCGGCCCGCCTCGGTCGCCCGGGACAGCAGGCTCACCGGTGAGTCGTTGAACCTGAAGTTGTTCACCTCGCCGACGACCTCACCGCCCTCCACGAGATAGACCCCGTCCCGGGTCAGCCCGGTCAGCAGCAGCGTGGCCGGGTCGACCTCGCGGATGTACCACAGGCAGGTCAGCAGCAGCCCCCGCTCGGTAGCCGCCACCATCTCCTCCAGCGAGCGCGGCCCGCCCCCGTCCAGGATCAGATTGTCGATCCCGGGGGCCACCGGCAGATCCGTCAGACCGGCGGTGTGGCGCGTGGTGATCAGCTGGTTCAGCACACCGTCCCGGATCCAGTCGGTGGTGGTCAGGGGCAGCCCGTTGTCGAACACCGACGCGTCGTCGCCGGACGAGTGCGCGATCACAAACGGCGCCGCCTCCAGACCGGGCGCCGCCGGGTCGCTGCGCAGCGTCAGCGGCAGGTCGCTCAGCTTCTCGCCGATCCGCGTGCCGCCGCCCGGCTTGGAGAAGACCGTACGGCCCTCCGCCGCGTCCCGCGCCGCCGAGGACCAGAGCTGGTAGATCAGCAGGTCGGCGACCGCCGTCGGGGGCAGCAGCGTCTCGTACCGCCCGGCCGGAAGGTCGATCTTCCGCTGCGCCCACACCAGCCGCCGGGCCAGCTCGGCGTCGATCGCGGCCGGATCCACGTCCTTGAAGTCGCGCGTCGCCTGCCCGGCCCAGGCCGAGCGGGTGCGGTCCGGGGACTTGGCGTTGAGCTCCAGCGTCCCGCTCGGCTGGTCGTGGCGCAGCCGCAGCCCGGTGGAGGTGCCCAGGTAGCTGGTGACGACCTCGTGGTTGGCGAACCCGTACAACTCCCGGCCGCCCGCCCGCGCCTGCGCGAACGACTCGCCGAGTGCGGGCGCGAAGGCCGAGAACACCTCGGAGGAGGTCTCGTCCGGCGCATCGGTGAACCCCGCCGATACGGCCCCCTCGCCGGCCGCCTCCACCAGCGGCTGGGCGTCCTCCGCCGGACCCGCCTCCCGGGCCGCCGCCTCGGCGGCCCGTACCAGCGGCTCCAGGTCCTCGGCGGTGACGGCCGACCGCGACACCACACCGGAGGCGGCGCCCTGGCCGCCGTCGACCGTGGCCACGACCGTGAGTGTGCGGCCCCGGGTCACGCCGTTGGTCGTCAGGGCGTTGCCCGCCCAGCGCAGATTGGCGGTGGAGCTCTCATTGGCGATCACCACACAGCCGTCCGCCCGGGACAGCTCCAGCGCCCGCTCGACGATCTCGTGCGGCTTGACGACCCGGTGAGGCTTGTTGACGCCGCTCATGCACCCGCCTCCTGCGTGGTGTTCAAAATGTTGACGTTCCGGAACAGGGCGGACGGGCAGCCGTGCGAAACGGCCGCGATCTGGCCCGGCTGGGCCTTGCCGCAGTTGAAGGCGCCCCCCAGGACATACGTCTGCGGCCCGCCGACCGCGGCCATCGAGCCCCAGAAGTCGGTGGTCGTGGCCTGGTACGCGAAGTCCCGCACCTGCCCCGCCAGCCGCCCGTTCTCGATCCGGAACGCCCGCTGCGCGGTGAACTGGAAGTTGTAGCGCTGCATGTCGATCGACCACGACCGGTCACCCACGAGATACAGCCCCCGCTCCACGCCGCCGATCAGCTCCTCCGTCGAGGGCCCGTCCGGCGCGGGCTTGAGCGATACGTTCGCCATCCGCTGGACCGGCACATGACCGGGGGAGTCCGCGAAAGCGCACCCGTTGGACCGCTCGAAACCGGTCAGCTTGGCGATCCTGCGGTCCAGCTGATACCCGACCAGCGTGCCGTCGCGGACCAGATCCCACGACTGCGCGGCCACGCCCTCGTCGTCGTACCCGATGGTGGCCAGCCCGTGCTCGGCCGTCCGGTCGCCCGTGACATTCATGATCTCGGAGCCGTACTTGAGCTTGCCCAGCTGATCGAAGGTGGCGAACGAGGTGCCCGCGTACGCCGCCTCGTAGCCCAGCGCCCGGTCCAACTCCGTCGCGTGCCCGATCGACTCATGAATCGTCAGCCACAGATTCGACGGGTCGACCACCAGGTCATACGCCCCCGCCTCGACCGTCGGCGCCCGCATCTTCTCCGCCAGCAAGTCCGGGATCTGCGCCAACTCCGCGTCCCAGTCCCAGCCGCCCGCCCCGGTCAGATACTCCCAACCCCGCCCGACCGGCGGGGCGAGCGTCCGCATCGAGTCGAACTCCCCGCTCTCCGGGTCCACCGCCACCGCCGTCAGCTGCGGATGCACCCTGACCCGCTGCTGGGTGGTCGTGGTGCCCGCGGTGTCCGCGTAGAACTTGTTCTCCTGCACGGTCAGCAACGACGCATCCGCATGCGCGACCCCGTCGGCCCTCAGCAGCCGCTCGCTCCAGTCCGTGAGCAGCCCGGTCTTGTCCGCGTCCGGCACGTCAAAGGGGTTGATCTCGTACGCCGAGACCCAGGTCCGATCCGCGTGCACCGGCTCATCCGCCAGCTCCACCCGCTCCTCGGACCCCGCAGCCTGGATCACCTTCCCCGACAACTTCGCCATGGCCACCGCCTGCCCGGCCACCCGCGCCGCGGCGTCCATGGTCAGGTCCACCCCTGAAGCGAACCCCCAGGTCCCGCCGTGCACCACCCGCACCGCGTACCCCAGATCGGTGGTGTCCGACGACCCCGCGGGCTTCCCGTCCCGCAGCCGCCAAGCGGCGCTCCTCACCCGCTCGAAGCGGAAGTCGGCATGATCGGCCCCCAGCGCGCGGGCGCGCGCGAGGGCGGCGTCCGCGAGTGCGCGCAGCGGCAGCGCGAGGAAGGACGGATCGATCTCATGCGGCACGGGCGACTCCCCTTCGTCGGTGTGTGGTCGATATGTGTCCGTCGGCAGTGAACCATGCCGCTACGGCCTGGGGGTGGCTAATTCCCGCCGAGCCCCTGGAGCCGCACTCGCGCTCCTGCTGGGCCGTGCGGAGACCTTGGGCAGGTGACAGGTTCCGCTACGCACCCCTCCGTATGGCCGTAAACAATGCCTTCAAGAGGCTGACGAACTCTGCTTCCGGGATTCGCGTATCCTCGAATTGATCGTAGAGATCGCAAATCTCAACGGTTTCCTTCGAGACTCTGCGCGCAATAGCTCCGGGCGTCGAAAGCGAATAGTCGAAACCAATCTCGCGCTTCATCCTGCCCCAGGACTCAATACAGCTTTCGACAGCCTGCCAACTCTCGCCGAACGGCACTACCAGAGTTTCAATGGCGGCCTTGAGATTGTCGTCTGCGGGGGGAACCGTGGAAGTCAGCCATTCCCCGTCTTCGTATCGAAAATTCCACTGTCTCACGTCGGACACGTTGCCGTCCGGGCCACCCTCGCTGGGGGCCGGCACCAGCGGGCCGGCCTGACCAGGCGGTCTGGTGTTACCTCCCTCAAGCATGAGGGCCATCCTCACACAGATGACCGACACCATGTTGAGCGCGGAGCGGGCCCGTGTTACCACTGGCGGGTTCGCGAACGGGGATCACGAAGGCTTTGAAAGGCGGGCGCCGGCATGGTGCTTGGAGAGCTGGTCCGGCTACGGCCGATGGAGCCGGAGGACGCCGAGGCGCTGTGGCGGTGGAACCACGACCCCGACGTCATGCGCTGGATGAGCGATGGCTACGCCCAGCCGCTGTCCCAGGTGAGGAAGCGGTTGGAGGAACGGCCGCGCAACGCCTACGGCGAAGTGCTCTACGGAGTCGAAGTGCTCACCGACGCAAAGCTCATCGGCTTGGTTCGGCTGCGCGATGCCGAGCCGGAGACGGGCAGGGCCGAGCTCGACATATACATCGGTGAGAAGGAGTACTGGGGGCGCGGCTACGGCACCGACGCGATGCGAACGATATGCCGCTACGGCTTCGACAAGATGCGGCTGCACAAGATCACGCTGACCGTCGTCACCGAGAACCTTGCCGCTCATCGCGTCTACCAGAAGATCGGCTTCGTTGACGAAGGCAGGCTGCGCCAGGAGTTCCGACGCGATGGCCGGTGGTACGACATGTTCACGATGGGCCTGCTGGAAGGCGAGCTGCGCTGACGCGCTGTCGGTCTCTACGCGTCGAACTCCTCGGCGCGGAGGCCGCCGATGAATGCGCCCCACTCGGTTATGTGGAAGGCGAGCTGGGGTCCCTGCGCGTGCTTCGAGTCCCGTACATGGATGGCGGTCGGGCCGGAGGCCGCCACCTCGACGCACATGCCGCCCTCCCCACCGCTGTAGCTGCTCTTGATCCACACCAGCTCGGACGTGCCGTCTCTGCCTTGTTTGCTGTTCATAGTTCTCCCCGCAGCTTCTTGATGAACTCGAGAGACTCTCGCGGCCTGAGAGCCTGGCTTCGGATGATCCCGTACCGCTGCTGAATCTCGCGAACCGCTTTTCGGTCGGTCAGCAGCCTGCCAACGCCTTGAACCTCGACGTAGGCCATCATCTGACGTCCCTTGGGCTCCAGCAAGGCGAACGGGCCGTCCATTCCGGCGTTGTCCTCTGAGCCTGTGGGCATCACCTGAAGCTCAACGTTCCGCAACTGGCCGATGTGCAGCAAGTGCTCCAACTGACCACGCAACACTTCTGTGCCGCCGTACGGTCGTTGGAGTACAGCCTCTTCGGTGACGAAGCTCATCATTGGTGCTGGCCAACGGCTGAGAAGCTCCTGGCGGGCCATCCGGGCGGACACCCGCTGTTCGATGGTCTCCTCGTCCAAGAGCGGGCGCACCAGCGTGAACATAGCGCGGGCGTAATCCTCGGTCTGCAGCAACCCGTTGACCACCTGGTTCTCATACGCGTGGAACTCCGTCGCTTGCGCTTCCAGCCTCGCCGCCCCGCGAAAGAACGCCGGAAGTCGCGCCTTGGCCACCTCCTCCTTCGCAGCCCGCAGCACCCCGAACGCGTTCAGCACGTCGTCCGCCGCGTCCAGGAACTCCGGCTGCGGCACCCGCCGCCCCTGCTCCACCGAGGACACCTGCTCCTCGCTGTACCCGATCGCCTCGCCCAGTTGCGCCTGCGTGAGTCCCGCCCGTTCGCGGAAGAGCTTCACCTGCCTGCCGAGGCACTTGAGGAAGTCCGCCCAGTATTCGCCCTGGCCCGGCCGCTCCGTATCTGTCATGTCCCGCCACCTCCCATGCGCAAGAACGTCATGCCTCCCCGCCCGCGTCACGGCGTCACTCCCGTACGCACACGTTCCGTGCCCGTACAGCGACCGTGGGTACTCGCGAGGTGTCTGGTCAGGCTATGCACGCTTCGCCACGCTCGGTGATGTGAATGGCGAAAATCCCCCTGCTAATACGCTCGGCACGTTCGAGATGTTCTTCACCTCCTCCCGGCACGGCGCACGGCTCGCCCGACGCCTTGTCGTCCGCCGGTTGGAGGAGTGGGGCATTCCGCGGGGCAGCGACGCCTCGTACGGCATCGCCCTGCTCGCGGGCGAGCTCACGGCGAACGCGGTGAGCCATGGACATGTGCCCGGCCGGAACTTCCATCTCCGACTCACCGTCCAGCCCGCGCCCGGAGCGCATCGGAGCCCGGTCACCGCCCGTATCGAGGTGTCCGACGCCCGGGGCGAGCGGCGCCCTGAGCTCCGCGATTACGGCGCCGAGGCACTGGCGTACCAGGAGGAGCACGGACGCGGGCTGGTGCTCGTGGACGCGCTCGCGTCCAAATGGGGGGTGACGGATCGCACCATCGGCAAGACGGTGTGGTGCGAGTACGCCGTGGAATGACAGGCGAACGCGGGAGCGGTCCGTCGTGAGGCTTCCGGAGACTTCTGTAGGAAGTCGACAGTGACCGGGTGGCGCCCCTGTGCGTGCTCGATTCCCCGCACCGGGCCTTTGCCCGATAGTTTGCGTACACAAGGGTCGCCACACATAGTGACGCCCGGTACGACATCCAACAGAGAGGGTGGTCCCTTGAGCCGCTCGGTTCTCGTCACCGGAGGAAACCGCGGTATCGGCCTCGCCGTGGCCCGTGCCTTCGCCGACGCAGGCGACAAGGTCGCCATCACGTACCGGTCCGGGGAGCCGCCGGCCGGCTTTCTCGCGGTCAAGTGCGACATCACCGAGCCCGAGCAGGTCGAGCAGGCGTACAAGGAGATCGAGGAGAAGCACGGCCCGGTCGAGGTGCTGGTGGCGAATGCCGGCATTACCCGCGACCAGCTGCTGATGCGGATGACGGAGGAGGACTTCTCCACCGTCCTCGACACAAACCTCACCGGTGCGTTCCGTGTCGTCAAGCGCGCCAACCGCGGAATGCTGCGCGCCCGCAAGGGCCGTATCGTCCTGATCTCGTCCGTGGTCGGCCTGATGGGCTCCGCGGGTCAGGCGAACTACGCCGCGTCCAAGGCCGGCCTGGTGGGCTTCGCCCGCTCCCTCGCCCGTGAGCTCGGCTCGCGCAACATCACGGTCAACGTGGTCGCGCCCGGCTTCGTCGACACCGACATGACCCGCGCGCTCGACGAGAAGCAGCGGGAGGCATACGTCAAGCAGGTGCCGCTCGCGCGCTACGCGCAGCCCGAGGAGATCGCCGCCTCGGTTCGCTTCCTGGCCTCCGAGGAGGCCTCGTACATCACTGGAGCCGTCATCCCTGTCGACGGCGGATTGGGCATGGGTCACTGAACGTCATGAGTGGAATTCTCGCCGGTAAGCGCATCCTGGTCACGGGCGTCCTCACCGAGGCGTCGATCGCCTTCCACGCCGCCAAGCTCGCCCAGGACGAGGGCGCCGAGGTCATCCTCACCGGCTTCGGCCGGGTCTCCCTCGTCGAGCGGATCGCCAAGCGGCTGCCCAAGCCCGCGCCGGTCATCGAGCTGGATGTGCAGAACCAAGAGGACCTGGACGGCCTGGCCGCCAAGGTGCGCGAGCACCTTGGCGAGGGTGTCGACCTGGACGGCGTGGTGCACTCCATCGCCTTCGGCCCGCAGGGCGCGTTCAACTTCCTGGAGGGCTCCTGGGAGGACGTGTCCACCGCCGTGCATGTCTCGGCGTACTCGCTCAAGGCGCTGACCATGGCCTGCCTGCCGGTCATGCCGCGGGGCGGCTCGATCGTCGGCCTGACCTTCGACGCCCAGTTCGCCTGGCCGAAGTACGACTGGATGGGCGTGGCCAAGGCGGCGCTGGAGTCCACCAACCGCTACCTCGCCCGGGACCTGGGCAAGGAGAACATCCGCTGCAACCTGATCTCCGCGGGCCCCATCAAGTCCATGGCCGCCAAGTCCATCCCGGGCTTCGAGGACCTGGCGACCGTATGGGACAACCGCGCGCCCATCGGCTGGGACCTGAGCGACCCGGAGCCGGCCGGCCGTGGTGTCGTCGCCCTGCTGTCGGACTGGTTCCCGCGCACCACGGGTGAGATCGTGCACGTCGACGGCGGGGTGCACATGATGGGCGCCTGAGCCCGTCCGTACGCACGCATCGCCTTCTTGGGCCCGCCGCCCCGGCCCATGCTGCCCCGGTTCCCGCGCTCCGCGGGGGCCGGGGCAGCGGCTGTTCGCCCGTTCGGACCAGTGCGCCGAGCGCACCACACGGTGTCACCCGCACTGTGGAGTGAGTATCGGGTGCGGCGGCTTGAGGCGCGGCGGTTCAGCACGGTCGAGGAGGTCCTGCCATGCGTACGTCCCGTTGCGTCGCGGCCGCAGTACTGGTGGCGGCCGTGGTCGGCTTCATCGCCGTCGCGTCGAACGCCTCGAACTCGGCCGCCCAGGAGCGCCCCCGGCCACGCGAGGCGGCGTGCAGCACCTGGGTGCGCGGCTCGCACGCCACGGCCAGCTGCTTCAACCCGAACCCGGACGTGGACCGGGTCCAGCTGCACGTCGAGTGCGCGCGCTGGTGGGACCCGGATATGGACGGGCGTTCCGTCGAGGTCGGCCCGGCCCAGCACGTACGGCTCGCGGACCGCTGCTGGAAGGAGATACGGAAGGCCTGGGTGAGCCACCGCTGAGCGGTCAGCCGGCCGTTGCGGTCAGCCGGCCGTTCCTGTGCCGCCCGAACGGTTCGCGTACCGGCAGCTGAAGGGGTGCGTGCTCGCCTCCGCCGCCGCCCGCTCCCCGTTCCGCGCCCGGATCGCCTCCACCAGCCGCGCATGGTCCACATACGTCTCGGGCCGCAGTCCGCCCTTGACGTCCCCGTGCAGAAACTGCCGCACCACCCCGCCCAGATCGGCGTACAGCTCCTCCAGTACGTCATTGTGCGAGGCCGCGACCACGGCCATGTGCAGCGTCGCGTCCGCCTCGACGAAGGTCTCGGTGTCCCCGGAGGCCCAGGCCCGCTCGCGCCGGTCCAACAGCGCGTCGATCTGTTTGAGGTCCTGCTCGGTACGGCGCTCCGCGGCCAGCCAGGCCGCCTTCGTCTCCAGGGCGCTGCGCAACTCGGCGACGTGCAGCGGGTCGGCGTCCGCGAAGCGGCGGTGCATCACCCCGGCCAGCTCGCTGGTCGCCAGCACATAGGTGCCCGAGCCCTGCCGGATGTCCAGCAGGCCGTTGTGCGCGAGCGCGCGTACCGCCTCGCGCACGGTGTTACGGGCCACCCCCAGCTGCTCGACAAGCTCGGGCTCGGTGGGGATCCGGGATCCCACCGGCCACTCGCCTGAGGTGATCTGGGCGCGCAGCTGGGCGATCACCTGGTCGGCGAGCGCGGAGCGCCGGGGCGAGGTCAGCGGCATGACTCTCCTGTGCCTGGGGCGGGGATGCGGGTGCTCCCATGATGCCGTCCGGCCGTCACCGGGCGGCTGCAAACTACTGGACAGCCATTCATCCCATCATTCTATGATGATGCCCATGGCTGACCAGGACCTCGCGACTCCCGACACCGCCGCCCCGATACGGCAGCGAAGCGCTCCGGAGCCCGCGGCTCCCCGGTGGCGGCGGCGCCTTGTCGTCCTCGGCCTGGTCCTCGCCGCGGTCAACCTCCGCCCCACCGTCACCAGCCTCGGCCCGCTCCTCGAAGAGGCGCGGGCCGACCTGGGCATGAGCGGCACCGTCGCCGGGCTGCTGACCTCGATGCCCGCGGCCTGCTTCGCCCTCTTCGGCATCGCCGCGCCCCGGCTGGCCCGCCGCTGGGGGCCGGGCGCCGTCGTCTGCGTGGGGCTTGTCGCCATCACCGTGGGCCTGGCCGTACGCCCCCTGATGGGCGGGACCGCCGGTTTCCTCGCCGCCAGCGCCCTCGCGTTCGCCGGGATCGCCGTGGGCAACGTCCTCATGCCGGTGATCGTCAAGCGCTGGTTCCCCGACCGGGTGGGGCCCATGACCGGCGCGTACTCGATGGCCCTGTCGCTGGGCTCGGCTGTCGCGGCCGCCGTCACCGTCCCCATGACCGACGCACTGGGCGGCGGCTGGCGGGCCGGGCTCGGGGCGTGGGCGGTGCTCGCGGGCGTCGCCGTGCTGCCCTGGCCGGCGCTCGCCCGCGACCGTACGGGCCAGGCCGCGGCCACGGCTCCCGACGCCGCCGCTGCTCCTGCCTCCGCCGCTCCCGCCCGTACCCGGATCACCAGGAGCCCCACCGCCTGGGCGCTTGCCGTCTTCTTCGGCCTCCAGGCCACCGGCGCCTACATCACCATGGGCTGGATGTCCCAGGTCTTCCGCGACGCCGGGGTCTCCGCCTCCACTTCCGGGCTGCTGCTCGCGGTCACCATGGTGATGGGCGTACCGCTGGCCTTCGTCCTGCCGTCCGTGGCGGCCAGGCTGCGCACCCAGGGCCCGCTGGTGGTGATCCTGGGGGCCTTCGGGCTCAGCGCGTACATCGGGCTGTGGCTCGCCCCGGCCGGGGGCGCCTGGGTGTGGGCGGTGCTGCTCGGCATCTCGAACTGCTCCTTCCCGCTCGCCCTGACCATGATCGGCATGCGGGCCAGGTCCGCGGCCGGCGTGGTGCGGCTGTCCGCCTTCGCCCAGAGCACCGGCTATCTGCTGTCCATACCCGGGCCGCTGCTGGTCGGCGCGCTCTACCAGCACACCGGCGGCTGGGACCTGCCCATCGCGCTGATGGCCGGGCTGATGCTGCCGCAGATCGCCGCCGGTGTGCTGGCGGGGCGCGACCGCGCCGTCGAGGACGAGATCTGAGAGACGGGATCTGAGCGAGCCCGGCACACCCTCGCGAACCCGCGGGGCGGTGCCGGGGCGGCGGCGGGGCGGTGGGACACTGGGGCCATGCCAGTGCTCGATGAAAACCCGCCGAACGGCCAGAAGAAGCTGCTCATCATCCTGGGTGTGATGCTGGGCATCACCGTGATCATCGGCGTGGTCGCGACCATCGCCTCGCCTTGAACCCTTGAGGGTGGGGCTGTCCCCACCATCCCTTAGGGGGCCAGGGTCAGGGGCAACTGGGTGGTTCACCGGATGGGACCGGCCCCGGGCGGTCCGTAGATTCGAGGTGTCGGAAAGCGAAGGCGGGGGCTGGAGGCGCGGCGCCCGTCGTCGGCCGCTCGTCACCCACCCCTCGCGCCCCGGAGGCGATCCCCATGTCCGCGCACACCCACCCCCGGCCCGCCGACCCCGCCGGGCGCCGTCCGGACAGTCGGCTGCCGTGGTGGGCCCTGGCGCTTCCGGCTCTGGCCTTCGCCGCCCTGCTGCTGCTCGTGGGCTCCCCCGACGCGCACGCCGCCGACGACTCCGGGACGCTCTCGCAGGTCTTCGGGCTGCTACGGGGCGCCTTCACGCATCAGCCGTGACACCTCGCCGTGACACCTCGCCACCGTGGTGGCCATTCGCCCCGTCTCCCCTCACCTGAGGACCCCCGTCCTTACTCATCTGAGGACGAGGTCCGCTCCAACACCCTGCGCCGGGCACCCGTTTTCATGCGAAGCTGGGACACATGAGCGTCGATGTGCCCCGCAGGATCGTCCTTCTCCGACACGCCAAGGCCGACTGGCCCCAGGTATCCGACCACGAGCGGCCGCTCGCGGAGCGTGGCCGCCAAGACGCCCTGCTCGCCGGACGCCGACTCGTCGAGGCAGGGATCACCCCCGAGCTCACCCTCTGCTCGACGGCCGTCCGCACCCGGGAGACCTGGAAGCTCGTGGTGCACGAGCTGCCGCAGCGGCCGAAGACCGTCTACGAGGAGCGGCTGTACGAGGCCTCGCTCGGTGAGCTGCTCGCCCTGCTGAACGAGACGCCCGACGATGTGAGCGAGCTGCTGGTGGTCGGCCACAACCCTGGGATGCATGCCCTGGCGGACGCGCTCGCGGGTGAGGCCGAGAAGGGCACGCGGGAGCGTATGGCCCGGAGCGGATTCCCGACCTCCGCCCTCGCGGTGGTGACCTTCAGCGGCTCGTGGAAGTCGGTGGAGCACGGCGTCGGCCGCCTCAGCGACTTCTGGGCGCCGCACGAGTGATCATGACCCGTCGGGCCCGGACGGCCTCGCCGCTCGGGCCCGCACTCATACGGTGACGCCTTAGCCGTTCAGCTGTCTCAGCCGCCTCGCCGTCTCAGCCGCCTCGCCGTCTCAGCCCTCGACGGTGTCCGCCGCGGTGTCCGCCGCCTCCACCTCTTCGCGGGTGATCCCCAGCAGATACAGCACGGTGTCCAGGAACGGCACATTCACCGCGGTGTGCGCGGCCTCCCGCACCACCGGCTTCGCGTTGAAGGCGACACCGAGCCCGGCCGCGTTGAGCATGTCCAGGTCGTTGGCCCCGTCCCCGATCGCGACGGTCTGCATCAGCGGCACCCCGGCCTCGGCCGCGAAGCGCCGCAGCAGCCGCGCCTTGCCCGCGCGGTCCACGACATCTCCGACCACGCGCCCGGTGAGCTTGCCGTCCACCACCTCCAGGGTGTTGGCGGAGGCGAAGTCGAGCCCCAGCCGCTCCTTGAGGTCGTCGGTCACCTGCGTAAAGCCGCCGGAGACCACGCCCACCTGGTAGCCGAGCCGCTTGAGGGTGCGGATCAGCGTCCGGGCGCCGGGTGTGAGCCGCACCTCGGCGCGCACCTTCTCCACCACGGACTCGTCGATCCCCGCCAGCAGCGCGACCCGTGCGTGCAGCGACTGCTCGAAGTCCAGCTCGCCGCGCATGGCGCGGGCCGTGACCTCGGCGACCTCCGCCTCGCACCCCGCGTGCGCCGCGAAGAGCTCGATCACCTCGTCCTGGATGAGCGTGGAGTCCACGTCCATGACCACCAGGCGCTGCGCCCGGCGCTGGAGGCCCGACGCCACCACGGCCACGTCCACGCCGATTCCGGCGGCCTCGGTGACCAGCGCGGTGCGCAGCGCGCCCGTCTCGGCGCCGGACACCTCGAACTCCACGGCCGTCACCGGATACTTCGCGAGCCGGAAGATCCGGTCGATGTTGCCGCCGCTGCCGGTGATGCTGGCCGCGATGCGCGCCGTCGACTCGGCGGACAGCGGATGGCCCAGCACGGTGACATGGGACCGGCCCGTGCCACGGGGGCGGTTGTCGCCCCGGCCGGAGATGATCTCGGCCTGCATCCGCATCGACTCGGCCCAGCTGTGGACGGTCGCCCGCAGATCGCCTTCCTGGGTCCAGCCGCCCGTGGGGGAGCTCACCAGCACGCACAGCACGATGCGGCCTCGGGTGACCACCTGCTCTATGTCGACTATGTTCACGCCGTAGGCGGCGAGGGTGTCGCAGAGGCCGGCGGTGATGCCGGGGCGGTCCTTGCCGAAGATCTTGACGAGGAGGGTCGGGACATCGTCGTCGGGGACGGCGGTGGCAGGAGGAATCTGCGATGTGCTCATGGTCTTCCCACCGTATCCGGCCACTAGGGGCGATCGCGCGGCAGTCCGCGCTACGGACGGCTGTACGGTACAAAACGTTCATTTCGTCGTAGCCGGGCCGTCATTCGGCGTTGAGCCGTCATGCGGCGTTGAGTCGAACGCGAAGCGGGACGCCCGGCCGCCCGCGGCCCCGGTCGCCCACGCCGCCAGCGCCCCGGCGGCGCCCGCCGCCGCGCCCCACCCGGCGCCCAGCGCCCATGCCACCGCCCCGCCGCCGTGCAGCTCGATCCCGGCGCCGAAGGCGTCGAAGCCCAGTACGGACAGGCTCGCCCCGGCCGACACCTCGGTCAGCCGGCACAGCAGCGGCAGCGCGACCGCCGTGACGATGCCCAGCCGCAGCGCGCACCGCCCCACAAAGCCCGCCTGCCCCACCTGCCCTGCCTGCCCCACCTGCCCCGCCTCCCCGGACCGCCCGGACTGCCCGGCCCGGCCGATGGGCGTACGGACCGCGGTCAGCACCCCCGCGGCCAGGATCATCAGCACACAGCCGACCGTCAGCAGCCACACCCGGCCGTCCAGCTCCGCGAGGCGCGCGACCGTGATCGGCTCGTTGTGCTCGTTGGCCAGCAGATCGTCGAGCGGATCGGGCAGCACCCGCACCAGCGCCCCGCTCGCCCCGCCGTGCCAGGGCACGAACAGCCCCAGCGGCACCCCGAGCCACACCCCGTTCGGCGCGCCGAGCAGCGCAGCCCCGAGGACCAGACGGGGGTGGTCGTCGCCGATCGCCGCGTACAGCGCCGCCGCGAGCCCCGCCCCGACCGCCAGCACCAGCACCCCGCACAGCGCGGAGGCGGCCGGCCGGACGGTGCGGTGCGCCGCCTCCAGGCCGTGCGGCACCGGTGCGCGGCGGGCCACGAGCAGCGCGATGAGCAGCACCACGACGACCCAGACCGCGCCGCCCAGCACGGAACGCCCGGACTCGACGGTGAACCCGACCGCCGCCTTGGCGTCGATGAGCCGCTGGATCCGGTCCGGCAGCAGCCCGCTGCCGATGTCCGCGATATCGCCCAGCTCGCCGGGGAGTTTTTCGAGCAGCCCGCCCTGCTCCTGCTTCGATTTGCCCGCTACACCGAGCGTCGAGGCGTCGATTGTGACGGTATCGTTGCCGACCCATGTGAGCCCGGCGAGCACCAGCAGAAAGAGCAGGACCACCGCGCCTGCCCGGGTGGCCAGTTCGGCCCCGTCGATCACCGCCCCCGCCCCGCGCAGCGACCGTACGAACAGCCAGCCCAGCAGCAGCGCGCCCACCAGGCTGATGCCCAGTGGCGCGATATCGACGGCCGAATGGGCCTGGGCGCCGGTCAGCCCGAACGCCTTCACATCCCCGGACGGGGTGACCGAGCCGCCGACCGCGAGCACCACCGCGGCCGCCGTCATGGGGCCGAGCGCGCCCGCGCTGTCCGCGCCGACCAGATGCAGCCCGAGCGCGGCGACACCCGCCATGGCCAGGAAGGCCCAGCTCACGGCCGCCACCGTCGAGAGCAACACCTCTCCCGGGCGCACCCGTCCGCTGCCGCTCGCGCTCATGGCGCCGGTCCCCCCGATCGGTATGAGTTGCCCGGATGGTCCATGATCTGACCCATCCGTGGGTGCTTACCACTTTCCGGGGGCCTTTCGGGCGAGTCAACGCCGCCTGCGCGCGGTGTTGTCAATGCCCGACTTCCGGTTGAGCGACTGAGCCTGAAATAGTTCCTCCCGATGTTCGCCATCCCTAGACTCCCCGTACAGGGGGTCCATCGGGGGACAAGTAGTGGGGCGTGGAGTGCCGGAACTCGTACTGGAATTGAACGGACAGACCTGGACACTTGATCCATCCAGGTCATACAGCCTTGGACGCGATCCGCAGGGCGACATGGTGCTGGACGACGCCAGAGTGTCCTGGCGCCACGCCACCGTGCGCTGGGGTGGGCGCAGTTGGGTCATCGAGGACCACGGCAGCACCAACGGCACTTATGTGCAGGGCCAGCGCGTCCAGCAGATGGAGATCGGCCCCGGTTCGACCGTCCATCTTGGCAACGCGACGGACGGCCCCCGGCTGATCCTCTCCGCGGGCGGAGCGGGCGCAGCCGGAGCACCCGGGGTCGCCGCGGGCGCCTACAGCGCACCGTCGGCGATGGGCGCGCCGCAGGCCCCGCACCAGCAGGCCCCGCACCAGCAGCCCCCGTATCAGCAGCCCGGCGCCCCCGCCTGGCCCCAGGCCGGACAGCAGCCGCAGCCCCCCCAGCCCCAGGGCTGGCCACAGCCGCAGGGCGGGCCGCAGCAGATGCCCCAGCAGCAGCCCTTCGTGCCCCAGCAGCCGGCTCCGCAACACCAGGTCCCGCAAGCGCACGTCCCGCACCAGGCCCCGCAGGGACACGCCCCGCAGCAGAACCCGGCGCAGAAGGTCCCCGGTGCCGGCCCCGTCGCCGGGGCCCCGCAGGCCCACGGCGGCGATCGCGGCCCGACCACCTTCCACCAGCTGGCCGTCGGCCGGGTGATGCGCATCGGTCGTGCGCTCGAGAACGAGCTGGTCGTCTCCGACCTGCAGGTCTCCCGCCACCACGCGGAGTTCCGCGCGCTGCCCGACGGCCGGTTCGAGATCCGGGATCTCGGCAGCCACAACGGCACGTACGTCAACGGTCAGCCGGTCCGCCAGCAGATCATCGGCCCGAGCGACATCGTCGGCGTCGGTCACTCCACCTTCCGGCTCGTCGGCGACCGCCTCGAGGAGTTCGTCGACACCGGGGCGGTGTCCTTCTCGGCCCGCCATCTGACGGTGACGGTCGACGGCGGCAAGCAGATCCTCAAGGACGTCTCCTTCGGCGTCCCCGAGAAGTCGCTCGTCGCGGTCATCGGCCCCTCGGGCTCCGGTAAGTCCACGCTGCTCAAGGCGCTGACCGGCTACCGTCCGGCCAACCAGGGCGATGTCCTCTACGACAACCGGAACCTCTACAAGCAGTTCGCCGAGCTGCGCCAGCGCATCGGCCTGGTCCCGCAGGACGACATCCTCCACAAGGAGCTGTCCGTCCGGAAGGCGCTGCGCTACGCCGCCAAGCTCCGGTTCCCGGGCGACACCGCCGAGGCCGAGCGCGAGGCCCGGATCGGCGAGGTGCTGCGCGAGCTCAAGCTGGACATACACGCCGACAAGAAGGTCACCTCCCTCTCCGGCGGCCAGCGCAAGCGCGTCTCCGTCGCGCTGGAGCTGCTCACCAAGCCGTCGCTGATCTTCCTGGACGAGCCGACCTCCGGCCTCGACCCGGGCATGGACCGCGATGTGATGCAGCTGCTGCGCGGCCTGGCCGACGACGGCCGCACCGTGCTGGTGGTCACCCACTCGGTGGCCGAGCTGGCGATCTGCGACAAGCTGCTGGTCATGGCCCCGGGCGGTTCGGTCGCCTACTTCGGCCCGCCGGAGGAGGCGCTCAACTTCTTCGGGTACGAGACCTGGGCGGATGTCTTCTCCGCCTTCGAGAACTACCGCGACTACGACTGGGCGGGCCGCTGGCGCGGTTCGCAGCACTACCAGATGTACGCCGCGGACCTCGACGCCGTCGCGCCGCAGTCCGTACACGTCCAGCCGCCCCCGGCGCGGATGCAGAAGCCCCAGAGCTGGGGCTCCCAGCTGTGGACCCTGATGCGCCGCTACGTCTCGGTGATCGCCTCGGACAAGGGCTTCCTGGGTCTGATGGTGATCCTGCCCGCCGTCCTCGGCGCGGTGAGCATCGTCATCCCGTCGGACTTCGGCCTCACCAAGGCGCCCAAGGGCCAGTTCAACCAGGACGCGGGCACGATCACCCTGATCCTCGTGGTCGGCATGTGCTTCTCCGGCGCGGCCAACTCCGTACGAGAACTGATCAAGGAGCGGGTGATCTACGAACGGGAACGGGCGGTCGGCCTGTCCCGCTCGGCCTATCTGATGTCGAAGGTGATCGTGCTCGGCGTGATCACCGCCTTCCAGGCCGTGATCATCTGCGCCATCGGCTTCTCGACCCGCGAGCTGCCGGAGGAGGGCCTGATCATGCCCCCGGCCGCCGAGCTGTGCATCTCCATCATCGCGATCGGCTTCACCTCGATGATGGTCGGCCTGGTGATCTCCTCGCTGGTGAAGACCGCCGAGAAGACCATGCCGCTGCTGGTCATGTTCGCCATCATCCAGGTCGTCTTCACCGGCATCCTGTTCAAGATCTACGGATCGCCGGGCATCGAGCAGTTCGCCTATCTGATGCCGTCCCGCTGGGCGGTCGGCGCGGCCGGAGCGACCCTGGACCTGGGCCCCGGCCCCGGCCACACGATGGCGCCCTGGGACCGCAAGAAGCCCAATGACACCGACCCGCTGTGGGAGCACGCCACATCGCAGTGGGGCATCGACATCCTGGTGCTGATCGCGCTCGGCGTCATCTGCGCCTTCGTGGTCGCCCGGCTGCTGCGCCGCCATGAGCCGGAGGTCATGCGCAAGTAGCGGGACTCTCTGCGCCGGAACGCCGAAGGGCGGCGGCACCCTCCCTGTGCGGGGGTGCCGCCGCCCTTCGGCGTCAGGCGAAGTACGGCTTAACGGCCAAGCACGGCTTTACGGCTTAGTAGGGGCCGTTGACGTTGTCCATCGAGCCGTACCGGTGCCACGCGTAGTTGCACGCGGCGGTGATGTTCGCGACCGGGTTGTAGATGTCCCAGGAAGTTCCCTCGACGTGGTAGGTCTTGAAGGTCGGGTCTATGACCTGGAGCAGGCCCTTGGAGGGAATGCCGTTCTGCGCGTTGATGTCCCACAGGTTGATCGCGCGCGGATTACCGCTCGACTCCCGCATGAGGTTCCGGTAGATCCCGTTGTAGCTGCCCGGGATGCCCTTCTCCTTCATGACCGCGAGCGATTCCTTGATCCAGCCGTCCAGGTTGTTCGCGTAGACCGGCTTACGCGCGGCGGCCCGGCTCGCGGCCTCCTTGGCGGCCCGCTCCCTGTCCGCCTTCTCCTTGGCGGCCTTCTCCTCGGCTGCCTTCTTGGCGGCGGCTTCCTCGGCTGCCTTCTTCTTCGCGGCTTCCTCGGCGGCCCGCTTCTTGGCGGCTTCCTCGGCTGCCTTCTTCTTCGCCGCCTCCTCGGCCGCCTTCTTCTTCGCGGCCTCCTCCTTCGCCTGCTGCGTGGCGAGCTCGGACTGGTGGACAAGGCTCTCGTGCTGGGCCTCGTGGTCGACGACCTGTTTGCTCCAAGCGACGGGTTTGGCGGGCAGTTCCTTGGTGGCGGTCGTGTGGCCCTCGGGGGACTGGCCCGGGACGACTGCGAAGGCGAGGGCGGCGGCGCCCGCTGCGGCGATGCCTGCGGCGGAGAACTTGTGCGTCTTGGTCAAGCGGCTGTAACCGGGAATGCGGGGGACGGGCATGGCGGACTTAACCTCTTCCAATCGCTCGAGTCGCAGGCCAAATCGGCGCTTGGGAGCGCCGTGCTCTGAACTACGGCGCCGTGCGACTGGGAAATTCTTAGCGCCCGCAAAATGTTGTGGCAAAGGTGTGACATACGACCCTGCTTAGTGGACACCTACGCGGCTCCCACCTGTGAGAGGGGCCGTCTTCCCCGCTCACGACTGCTTTGAAACGTCCACTATTCGTGGTCGTACGTGATTCAGGTCCTGTGTCAGGGGTCACAGCACAGATGCTTCCGTATCGCGTGATGTGCCTGAGCAAATACATACTGTGGTCGCCATTCCGGATCATCGCGACGCGCCGCTGCAAAGCGAATTCCTCCCTCCTCGGGACTAGGACTTAGGTCCCGAGGAGTGCCGCCGACCGGCCGATATGCCCGAGTCGCGACCGCCGGTACGGTGTCCGTCATGACAAAGGGACGCGGTGCCGGGGCCGGGGCGGGCCTGGCCAATGTGAGTGGTGCGCTCCTCGCCATGAGCAGACACCTGGAAGTCCGCGATGTCCTAAAGACGATCGTTGTGTCCGCCCGTGAGGTGCTTGATGCGGAGTATGCCGCGCTGGGGGTTCCAGACGACCATGGGGGCTTCGCCCAGTTCGTAGTAGACGGGGTCAGTGAGGAGCAGTGGAAGGCCATCGGCCCGCTGCCCCGCCAGCACGGAATCCTGGCCGCGATGCTGCACGACGCCACCCCGCAGCGGCTGGCCGATGTCCGCCTCGATCCGCGCTTCGAGGGCTGGCCCGACGCACACCCCGAAATGTCCGACTTTATCGGGCTTCCCATTGCCGACGGCGACGAAGTGCTCGGTGCGCTCTTCCTCGCCAACAAACGCTGCCCCAAGCCGAGCGGAAGCTGCGGATTCACCTCCGAGGACGAGGAACTGCTGGCCATCCTCGCCCAGCACGCCGCGATCGCCCTCACCAACGCCAGGCTCTACGAGCGCAGCCGCGAGCTCACCATCGCCGGAGAGCGTGCCCGGCTCGCCCATGAGCTGCACGACGCCGTCTCCCAGAAGCTGTTCTCCCTGCGGCTCACCGCCCAGGCCGCCACCGCGCTCGTGGACCGCGACCCCGCCCGCGCCAAGGGCGAGCTGCAGCAGATAGCCACCCTCGCCGCCGAGGCGGCCGACGAGCTGCGCTCCGCCGTCGTCGAGCTGCGCCCGGCCGCTCTCGACGAGGACGGCCTCGTCGCCACCCTGCGCACCCAGATACGGGTCCTCGACCGCGCCCACACAGCCCGTGTCACCTTCGCCGCCCGCGGCGTCCGCGCGCTGCCGGCGGCCCAGGAGGAGGCGCTGCTGCGGGTGGCCCAGGAGGGCCTGCACAACGCCCTGCGCCACGCGGACGCCGACCGGGTGGAGGTCACCCTGGCCCGCCACGGCCAGGGCGCGCTGCTGCGCGTGACCGACGACGGCGCGGGCTTCGACCCCTCGGCCGTCCGCCGGGCGGGGCGCCACCTCGGCCTGGTCTCGATGCGCGACCGGGCGAGCGGCGTGGGTGGCCGTCTGACCGTGGAGTCGGCGCCCGGAAAGGGCACCGTGATCGAAATGGAGGTGCCCGGTGGCTGAGCCGGCCCGTGGGATCCGGGTGTTGCTCGTGGACGACCACCAGGTGGTGCGGCGCGGGCTGCGGACGTTCCTGGAAGTGCAGGACGACATCGAGGTGGTGGGGGAGGCGGCCGACGGCGAGGAGGGCGTGGCCCGCGCCGAGGAGCTGCGGCCCGACGTCATCCTGATGGATGTGAAGATGCCCGGCACCGACGGCGTCGAGGCGCTGCGCCGGCTGCGTGGCCTCGACAACCCGGCCCGGGTGCTGGTCGTCACCAGCTTCACCGAGCAGCGCACGGTCGTCCCCGCCCTGCGCGCGGGCGCGGCGGGATACGTCTTCAAGGACGTGGACCCCGATGCCCTGGCGGGCGCCATCAGGTCCGTACACGCCGGGCATGTACTGCTCCAGCCCGAGGTGGCCCTGGCGCTGCTCTCACAGGAGGAGACGGGCGGCGGCCAGGGACGGGGCGGTTCGCTCACCGAGCGGGAGCGTGAGGTGCTGGCGCTGATCGCGGACGGCCGGTCCAACCGGGAGATCGCCCGCGCGCTGATCCTGTCCGAAAAGACCGTGAAGACCCATGTGTCCAACATTCTGATGAAGCTGGACCTCGCCGACCGGACACAGGCGGCGCTGTGGGCCGTGCGCCATGGGATCGGGGCCTAGGTGGGGTGAATTGCCTGGATTGTCGCACTAAGCGGCGATCTGTTGGTGATACGGGAGTGCCGTCGGTCGAGCCGAGATTCATACCGTCATGATTTCCGGCAGTCTGAAGAAGGCCGTGACTTCATCGGATTGTCGTCGTTCTCATGGTGGGCTGCAAGAAGCCCCGTCGAGTCAACCACGGCGAGACTGCGCCCCTTCGGGCCGCGAGTCACGTGGCAGCTCGCCGACCACGCATCCAGCCTGGTGGCGCGCCTCTGCTCGGCAGATTCCGGCCATGCGCCGTGGCAACCCCGGATGAGACCCGACCCGCGAACGAGCGGCCCAAGGACCACGCCGGAGCGCTGCGACCGCATACCCGACCATCCCCCCAAGACTTACGGGATGGCTCTTAGAAGGGTCTTACCAAGTGAAGAACATCAAGAAGTTCGCGGCCGTCACCATCGCGGTGGGCGGCCTCGCCCTCGCGGGTGCCGGTGCTGCCTCCGCCCACGGCCCCCAGGCTCAGGGCCAGGCCGTGAACTCCCCGGGCGTCGTCGCCGGAAACGAGGCCCAGGTGCCCGTGTTCGTCCCGGTCAACGTCTGTGGCAACACCGTCCGTGCCATCGGTGTGATGAACCAGACCTTCGGCACCCCCTGCGGCAACCGCTGAGCATTCCCCCACGCATCACCCACCACCCCGGCGGCCCGGCCGCCGGGGTGGTGTGACGAGAGGCCCCGGGCGGCGGGAGGCGAGAGGCCCCGGGAGCCGGGAAGACCTCGTGCGGGCAGGTCTCAGAACCCGCCCCGCTCCAGCTCCTCCACATACGCGTTGTACGCCGCCACCTGCGCCCGCCGCGCCGTACGCTCCACCGGCCGCAGCGCCTCCGCCCGCGCCGCGATCTCCGACGCGCTCACCGCCGCGCCGTGCTCCCCGGCGCCCGCGCCCGCCCCGTGAGCGATCTCGATCAGCGCGCCCACCCGCTGCGCCAGCTCCAACACCCGCAGCGCCCGCGGCGGATAGCCCGGGGCGAGCACTTCGCGCCCCCGCCCCGCCCGCGCCCGATACGCCTCCAGGGCCGCCTGCGCGGCCGGCCCCGCCCCGGCGACATTCAGCCGCGACAGCACCTCGGTGGCCTCCCGCAGCGCCTCCGCCAGCTCCCGCTCGGCCTCGCCCAGCGACGGCACATCGGCCGGCGGCCCCTCCCGCACCGGCAGCGAGCGCCACACCACCTCGCTGTGCACATCGCCCTCGGGCCCCGCCTGGAACACCTCGGGCACCAGGCCCAGGGCCACCCCCGTCACGATCACCGCCTCGCCCGCGTCCAGCGCCCGCGCGTTGAACTCTGGCGGGCCGCTCAGCCCCAGCGGATGGCCCGCTATGGGCAGCGCCACCCGCAGCCCCTTGGCCCCGAGCGCCCGCAGCCGCCCGAGCGCGAGCGTCAGCCCGACCGGGGCGCTCTCCCCGGGCATATCGGCCACACGGTGCGAAGCGTCGTCGGCCGCGATGCGATGCGCGGCGTCGTCCGGAGAGACAAGTCCGGCAAGAAGGGCATTTCCCCAGGCGGCAAGGCGCCCTGAGCGCGGTTCATCGAGCATGGCCCCAGCCTAAGGACTGGCGCTGACAATACGTGGCGTAGGTTTTCCCCAGGGGGCGGCGCCTACAGGCGCACGCGATACTCGATTCTGCAATGGGAGACAGCGCGCTCATGAGCGATGTTCTGGAGCTGGTGGACGTATCCGTGGTCCGCGATGGTCGGGCTCTGGTGGACGAGGTCTCCTGGTCGATCAAAGAGGGAGAGCGCTGGGTGATCCTCGGGCCCAACGGCGCCGGTAAGACCACCCTGCTCAACGTGGCCTCCAGCTATCTCTTCCCGAGCACCGGGACCGTCCGGATCCTCGACGAGAAGCTCGGCGCGGTCGACGTCTTCGAACTGCGCCCCCGCATCGGCATGGCCGGTATCGCGATGGCCGACAAGCTCCCCCGCCGCCAGACCGTGCTCGAGACCGTGCTCACCGCCGCGTACGGCATGACCGCCCACTGGCACGAGGACTACGACGCCGTCGACGAGCAGCGCGCCCGCGCCTTCCTGGACCGCCTGGGCATGACCGACCACGTCGAGCGGAAGTTCGGCACCCTCTCCGAGGGCGAGCGCAAGCGCACCCTCATCGCCCGGGCCATGATGACCGACCCCGAGCTGCTGCTCCTCGACGAGCCCGCGGCCGGTCTGGACCTCGGCGGCCGCGAAGACCTCGTACGGCGCCTGGGCCGGCTCGCCCGCGACCCGCTCGCCCCCTCGATGATCATGGTGACCCACCATGTGGAGGAGATCGCCCCCGGTTTCACCCACGTCCTGATGATCCGCCAGGGCAAGGTGCTGGCGGCCGGCCCGGTCGAGACCGAGCTGACCTCCCGCAACCTCTCCCACTGCTTCGGACTCCCGCTGGTCGTGGAGCGCAACGGCGACCGCTGGACCGCCCAGGGCCTGCCGCTGAGCTAATACCTTTGACACCGCTGCCCCGAGGCCCGGGGGTGATCCGCGCTCTGTTCCCGGACACACCCCGAGAACTACCATGACCTTGTGGATCCTTGGGTGTGGTGGCTGATCGCCGCCGTAGGGCTGGGCATTCCGCTCGTGCTGACCGCGATGCCGGAATTCGGCATGGTCGCCGTCGGCGCTGTCGCCGCCGCGATCACCGACGCGCTCGGCGGCGGCGCCGTGTTCCAGGTCGTGGTCTTCTCCGCGGTCTCCGTCGCGCTGGTCGCCGTCGTCCGGCCGATGGCGGTGCGCAGCCGCACCCAGCGGCCCGGGCTGGCCAGCGGGGTGGAGGCATTGAAGGGCCGCCAGGCCGTCGTCCTCGAGCGGGTGGACGAGAGCGGCGGCGGACGCATCAAACTCGCGGGCGAGGTGTGGTCGGCCCGCGCCCTCGACCCCGACCAGGCTTATGAACCGGGCCAGCAGGTCGATGTCGTGGACATCGACGGCGCCACGGCTGTGGTCATGTGAACCACCGAGGTCATGTGAACCACCGAGCCGTCATACGGGGATACGAGCCGGGTACCAGCCCCAGGCCGCACGGCTGCCAACTGGCCCTCAGATCTGACAGACTCGACTCGAGATCGAGATCGACATCGCTATCGAGATCATCGAGACCAACGAGATCATCGACATCGCCATCGAGATCGACGACCAGACCTGATCATCCCGATCAACCAGAAGCATGAAGGGCACGGGGAAGCCGCTGTGGAACCGATCATCATCGTCCTGATCATCCTGGTGGTGCTCGTCTTCGTCGCACTCATCAAGACGATCCAGGTCATCCCGCAGGCGAGCGCCGCCATCGTCGAGCGCTTCGGCCGCTACACCCGCACCCTCAACGCGGGCCTCAACATCGTCGTGCCGTTCATCGACTCGATCCGCAACCGCGTCGACCTGCGTGAGCAGGTCGTGCCGTTCCCGCCGCAGCCGGTGATCACCCAGGACAACCTGGTGGTGAACATCGACACCGTCATCTACTACCAGGTGACCGACGCCCGCGCCGCCACCTACGAGGTCGCCAGCTACATCCAGGCGATCGAGCAGCTGACCGTCACCACCTTGCGGAACATCATCGGCGGCATGGACCTGGAGCGCACCCTGACCTCCCGCGAGGAGATCAACGCGGCGCTGCGCGGCGTGCTCGACGAGGCCACAGGCAAGTGGGGCATCCGCGTCAACCGCGTCGAGCTCAAGGCGATCGAGCCGCCCACCTCCATCCAGGACTCGATGGAGAAGCAGATGCGTGCCGACCGTGACAAGCGCGCCGCGATCCTCCAGGCCGAAGGTGTCCGGCAGTCCGAGATCCTGCGCGCCGAGGGCGAGAAGCAGTCCGCGATCCTGCGGGCCGAGGGTGAGTCCAGGGCGGCCGCGCTGCGCGCCGAGGGCGAGGCCCAGGCGATCCGTACGGTCTTCGAGTCCATCCACGCCGGAGACCCGGACCAGAAGCTGCTCTCGTACCAGTACCTCCAGATGCTGCCGAAGATCGCCGAGGGCGACGCCAACAAGCTCTGGATCGTGCCCAGCGAGATCGGCGACGCCCTCAAGGGCCTCGGCGGGGCCATGGGCAACTTCGGCCCGATGATGGGTGGCAACGGCGGCGGCTCGGCAGCCGCCACCGGCAAGGAGGCCGCCCCGCGCCGGGAGCAGCCCAGGATCGACTGACACCGCGATCAGATACGTACGAACCCCCCGCGCCGGCGAAAGGCGCGGGGGGTTCGTACGTATCAGGGGCTGAGCAAGTCGGGTCCGGCCGCAGACGGTTCAGGGTCCAGGGCTCAGGCGGGCAGCGCCAGCCACTCCGGCAGACCCTCGCGCTCCGCCACCCCCAGCGCCAGCAGCAGCGCATCCGAGGGCGTCGGCTCGAACGGCGCGTTCAGCAGCCGCATCCCGGCCTGCTCCGGAGTCCGGTCCGCCTTGCGGTGGTTGTCCTCCGCACAGGAGGCCACCGTATTGAGCCAGGTGTCCCCGCCACCGTGCGACCGCGGCACCACGTGGTCCACGGTCGTCGCCCTGCGGCCGCAGTAGGCGCACCGGTGCCGGTCCCGGACCAGCACCCCGCGCCGCGACCACGGAGCGCGTCTTCGGAACGGCACGCGTACGTACCGGCACAGCCGGATCACCAGCGGCACGGGCAGATCGACGTCCGCGGCGCGCACCCGCAGCCCGGGGTGGGCGTGTTCGATGACGGCCTTGTTCTGCAGGACCAGCACCACCGCACGGCGCAGCGACACCGCCGACAGCGGCTCGAAGCTCGCGTTCAGAACCAATGTCTCGCGCATCCCGACCACCTCCGCATCCGGCCAATCCCGGCCCGCGCGTACGGGCGGGCCGGGATACATCTTTGGCCGGGAGCGAGCCCGAGGACAACGCAATTTAGGCCCGGTAAAAGGCCTGTACGCGCCTGTACGCACCGCACACCGGGTCGGTCGGGGTGCGGTGCGGGACGGTGGTGTCAGCCGGCGGCCGGGTTCTCGTACTCGCCGATCAGCTGGGCGCGCGCCAGCGTGTGGAAGCGCAGATTGAAGCCCACGACCGCGGGCGAGGCGTCGCCGTCCGGGCCCAGCTTCTCCGCGTCCACCGCGTAGACGGTGAACACATAGCGGTGCGAACCGTCCCCGGGCGGCGGCGCGGCTCCGCCGAAGTCGCGCGAGCCGTAGTCGTTCCGGGCGTGCACCACGCCGTCAGGCAACCCCGCACTCTGCTCGATTTTCGCGCTCCGCGCGGTGGTGCCGCTGCCCGCGCCGGCCGGCAACTCGGTCACATCCGCCGGGATGTCGAACAACACCCAGTGCCAGAACCCGCTGCCCGTCGGCGCGTCCGGGTCGTAGCAGGTGACGGCGAAGCTCTTCGTCTCCGCGGGAAAGCCCTCCCAGCGCAGCTGAGGTGAGGTGTTCCCCTCGGCGTACACCTGGGCGGACTTGAGAGTGCCCCCGGGCTCGACGTCATCGCTCACCACGGTGAACGACGGCACCGGCGGATGGAAGTCGTGGGGGAGCGGGCGCCGGTTCTGCTCGGACACGTCGAAACCTCCTGCTGCTCGCGCTGGTCGTATCGGCGGCCAGCCTAACGAGACCGCAGCCGCGCGGGCTGACACCATGCCCCCCATGACCGGACCGACGCCCACGCCCCCGCCCGGCCCCGGCCGGCACACCGCAACCCTGCGCCTGGACGGGGTGCGGGACAAGGCGGGCTTCCTCGACCGCTGCGCCCAGGACCTCGCCTTTCCGGCGTGGTTCGGCGGCAACTGGGACGCGCTCGCCGACTGCCTGCGCGACCTGTCCTGGTGGGGCCGGCCGGAGGAGGGCTTCGTACTGCGTGTGCACGGCTGGGAGGCCTTCCGTACGGCCGCCCCCGAGGCCGCGGCCACGGCGGCCGAGGTGTTCGCCGAGGCCACCGGCCACTGGGCCGCCCGCGGCACTCCGCTGACCGTGCGGTACGAGTGACAGCACGCGGGGCGTGCACCGGGGATACACGGTGCACGCCCCGTGAAGAGCCGAAGCGAAGAGCCGATGCAGGCCAGGACCGGCCCAGCAGCGGTCAGAACCAGTTGCGCTTGCCGCCGACCTCGGCGAGCCACTGGTTCAAGTACGCCGCCCAGTCGGTGTCCTGGAACGACGCCAGGTTGACCGTGAAGGCCCGGTACGAGTCGCCGCCGTCGGAGAACAGGCCCGGCTTCTTGTCCATCTCCAGGACGACGTCCATCTCGCTGTCGTCCGCGACAAAGCTCAGCTCGACCTGGTTGAGCCCGCGGTACTGCTGCGGCGCGTTGAACTCGATCTCCTGGTAGAAGGGCAGCCGCTGCCGCGTCCCGCGGATGTGGCCGCGCTCCAGGTCGGCGCTCTTGAACCGGAAGCCGAGCTGGCCGAAGGCGTCGAGAATGGCCTGCTGCGCGGGGATCGGGTGCACATTCACCGGGTCCAGGTCACCGGAGTCCACGGCGCGCGCGATCTGCAGCTCCGTCGTCACACCCACGTTCATCCCGGTGAGGTGCTGGCCCAGGAACATCGTGATGGGCGTCTCCCAGGGGATCTCAAGACCGAACTGCACCGCGTGCACCGCCCCGGGCTGCACCTCGAAGGCGCCGCCCAGCTGCTGCCGGGTGAACTCGACATCCTGCTTGTACTCCTGGTCGTTGCCCTCCACCTCGACCCGCGCCTGCAGACCGACCGACAGCCCCTCGATCCGCTGCGCCACCGAGCCGCCCTGGATCCGGACCTCGCCCTGGACGATGCCGCCCGGAACGACGTTCTCCTCCGTCAGCACCGTCTCCACCGAAGCGCCACCGGCACCCATACTCGCGAGCAGCTTCTTGAAGCCCATGTTCTCCCTCTCAAGGACGCGCCTGCGTCTTGTTCTGATCGCACGACGACCACTGTTGAACCCTAGGAACGCGGAACGGCGGGGAGCGGTTCCGTGTTGGCCCACCCTGCCAGCGGACCGGCTCCACTCCAACCACCCGTTGATATCGCTTGCACTACGCTCGGGCCGTGTGATCGCAACCCCCGACCGTACGCCGCTGACCCGCCGGTTCTTCGACCGACCCGTCCTGGAAGTGGCCCCGGATCTCCTAGGACGCACCCTCGTCCGACGGACACCGGACGGACCGGTCGAGCTGCGCCTGACGGAAGTGGAGGCGTACGCGGGCCTCGCCGACCCCGGATCACACGCCTACCGGGGCCGCACGGAGCGCAACGCCGTGATGTTCGGGCCCCCAGGTCATGCGTATGTCTACTTCACCTACGGCATGTGGCACTGCATGAATCTGGTGTGCGGCCCGGAGGGCTCGCCCAGCGGGGTGCTGCTGCGGGCGGGGGAGATCTTGAGCGGCCATGAGTGGGCCCATAAGCACCGCCCCAATGCCCGCAACGACCACGAACTGGCCAAGGGACCCGCGCGCCTCGCCACGGCCCTCGGCATCGACCGCCGACTGAACGGCATCGACGTCTGCGCCGGCCGGCAGTCCCCCTTGGCGATACTCACCGGCGCCCCAGCCCCGGCCGACCAGGTGCTCAGCGGTCCGCGCACGGGCGTCGGCGGCGAGGGCGCAACGCACCCGTACCGCTTCTGGATCGACGGCGACCCGACGGTGAGCCCGTACCGCGCGCACACCCCCCGCCGCCGGAAGTCCGACGCGCCGTCAGACGCAACTTGACTCTGGACACCCCGACGCCTAACGTAGCCCGAGCCGCTTGAGACGGGCAGCGCTGTCGACACGACCTCGGTCGGGCCGCAGCACCCCGATCCAAGGGCGGCAAACCACTACCGACGATTCCCGAACAGGGTCTATTTCTGCTGTGCAGAAATTCGATCCGAAGGCTCGATTAGGAGCCGGGCGGGAAATCAGCTAAAGTAGTGAACACACCGAAGGGAAGCGCCCGGAGAAACCGGTGAAACGGTTTCGAAGGAAGCGTCCGTTCCTTGAGAACTCAACAGCGTGCCAAAAGTCAACGCCAGATATGTTGATACCCCGTACGACCGGCCGGTTTCCGGTTGGTTGGACGAGGTTCCTTTGAAGAAAAACACACAGCGAGGACGCTGTGAACAGGCTGGATTATTCCTCCGGCTTGTTCC
>NZ_JBSFMM010000034.1:0-62098 GCF_053599555.1 Streptomyces sp. NPDC000941 | reverse complement strand
TGCCGCGCGCCCGGCGCGGCACCCCACACCTCCCGCACACCCGGACCACACCGATCCAGGAGCACCCGCATGCGATGGCCACGCCCCCGACGACGCCCGGCTCCCCGCGCCCGACACCACGGGACCGCCGCGGCCCCCCGCATCCTCGCGCTGATCCCGGCCCACAACGAGGCCGAGCGCATCGCCGCCGCCATCGCGGCGCTGCACCGCCAGGACCGCCCGCCGCACCGCATCGTCGTCGTGGCCGACAACTGCACCGACGCAACCGCGGAGACTGCCCGGGCCAACGGGGCCGGCGTCATCGCGTCGCAGAACAACCGGCACAAGAAGGCCGGCGCCCTCAACCAGGCCCTCGGCCGGCTCCTGCCCGGCCTCGACGACACCGACATGGTCCTCGTCCAGGACGCCGACACCACGCTCCAGCCGGCCTTCCTCGCCAGCGCCACTGCCGCCATGCACGGCACCGTCGGAGCCGTCGGCGGCATCTTCTACGGCGAGAAGGGCGGCGGCCTCCTCGGCGCACTCCAGCGCATCGAATTCCACCGCTACGCCCGCGAAATAGCCCGGCGGGAGTTCAGGGCCGACGTGCTCACCGGCACCGCGACCCTCTTCCGCGTCGCGACCCTGCGCGAAGTCAGACAAGCCCGCCTCGACGGGCTCGTTGGCGGCGGCACCTCCTACTACTCCCTCGCCTCCCTCACCGAGGACGACGAGATCACCAAAGCCGTACGGACGCTGGGCTACCGCACCGTCTCCCCGCCCGGCTGCGGCGTGGTCACCGAGGTCATGACCAGCCTGCCCAAGCTCTGGCACCAGCGACTGCGCTGGCAGCGCGGAGCCCTGGAGAACCTGCGCGACTACGGCTGCACACCCGTCACCGCCCCCTACATCATCCGCCAGACCTTCATGGGCCTGTCTGTCCTCTTCCTCGCCCTCTACCTCGTCTTCACAGGGTGGATGCTGGCCCGGGGAAAGCCGGAGTTCACCCCCTTCTGGATCGCCATCGGCCTCGTCTTCGTCGCGGAGAAAGTGGTCACCGCACGCGGCGCCGGATGGAAGTCCCAGCTGCTGGCCGGCACGCTCGCCGTCGAGCTGGCCTACGACATGTTCCAGCACGCCGTCTACATCCGCTCCCTGTGGGACATGGCCCGTCGCAGGGAAGAGCATTGGCGCGCCACCTGAGCCGCATCAAGCTCACCGTTCATCGTTCGGCACCGTCATCGAGGGGCAGAGACCGCGTGTACGGAGGATTGCCACCAGCCGGGACGCTGGGCATCGGCGGGGCATCGGCGCTCTCGACGAAGGCCCTCGCCCGGCCCGGATCCGGCTTCCAGGCCCTGGCCACCGTGGTCGCGGCGACAACCCTCGTCATGGCAGGGACCTCCCTGTGCAAACTCCTGCCACCCCGGCGCCGGGTCGTCCACGCACTCACCGCCATACAGCCACCTCGATGGAACATCCGCGGCCGGCAACTGCCGCAAAGCGACCGGACCTGGGTTGCGGTGCCCTGACCGGACGCCGGGCAACCGGAGCGGCTGAGCACCTTCCGGTTGCCGCCGGGATCAGGCGATGGTGAGCGGTCCGCCGACCAGGTACGCCGCCAGCGGACCGGTCATCCGGGACCGTGCCGGCGGATGCAGGGCCAGCCCGTTGGCGCAGGTGGTGAAGTAGCCGACCTCATCGGAGGCCATGGAGTCGTGGTCGCCGAGCAGTTCGACCGCGCGCGGGACCACCCGGGAGAGGGCGTCCTGCACGCTGTACCGGACGTACAGCGAGTGGGCGAGCGTCGACTCGTCCGGGCCGCCGTCGTCGATCCGGCGGGCGACGCCCTCCGCGGCCGACATCGCGCCCTCGGCCTCCACCAGCAGAGCGACCCGCTCGGACTCGGGCACCCGGTTGTCGAGCAGCACCCGCTCGACCAGTGCGCTGGCGGCCCCGAGGTGGCTGCCCGTCATCAGCAGCTGGAACCAGACGGAGCCTGCGGTCAGCAGTACGTCCAGCTGCCCGTCGTCGGGGGCCGAGGTGCGCATCAGCAGGTCCGTCGGCACCGGTACGTCGTCGAGGGTGACCTGCTCGCTCTCCGCCCCCGCCGCGCTGACGCTCAAACCCTCGCTGTCCGCGGGCACCAGCGCCAACGCCAGTTCCTCGCCCGGGCCGTCCCCGCGGAGCATGACACTGACGCTGAGCAGGTCCATCGACCGGGCCAGACTGCACGGGCGCGTGACCCCGCTGATCCGCACCCCGTCGCCGTCGGGCTCGACCGTCGCGGTCATCGAGGGGGAGAAGATTCCGGCGCCGGTGCGCTCCTCGGCGAAGCCGAACGCCACGAGGCTGTTGCCGGAAGCCACACTCTCGACAAGCATCGACGCCATGCCATCGTAGGTGGTGGCCAGATCGACCAGGGGGGCCATCGAGAAGTGGTGGATGGTGGTGGCCACGGCCAGCGACAGTGACCTGCTGCCCACTGCGCGCTGCACCCGCAGGGCGTCCAGGGCGGTGGCTCCCCGCCCCTGCTGGGGGATCGGCACCAGCAGCCCGGGGCCGCCGCTGTCGCGGAAGAGCTGGATGCCGGGGCTACTCGGGCCCTCCAGCTCCATGCGGGGTACCGCCGCCAGGCTCTCGTCCAGCCCCGGCAACAGCTTCTCCACAGTGGCGCGTTCCCGCTCCAGAAATCGCATGTCCTCCCCTGTCTTCCCCCGGGACGACCACCCGGTCGGTGGCCCAGGCCGGCTCGCAGCGCCCGGGTGGCGCGCGGCAGCTGCCACACCGCCCCGGGGCCGGGCCGGCCCTGGAAGGCAATGTACTCGGGCAGCACCGCGTGCGGCGCCCCCTTCTGTGTGTAGTCGAGCTGCGTCGCGGCCGGATAGATCCTGTGCCGTTCTGAAACTCATCGCATGTCGTCGGCCGCGAAGACCGCGTCGAAGGATTCGGTGTGCCTCGCGTCCCGGTCGCGAAGCAGGAAGCGTAGCGAGTCCACCCGCACGCCGAACTCAGGCCGGCGCTTTGATGATCTCGATGCCCGCGGCCTGGAACACGGCGTCGAAGGCGTCGGTGCTATCTGCTGTCGCGGTCTCGGATGAGGAAGCGTGGTGAGTCCATGCGTATGCCCAGGTTCGGTCGCGAGGTTGCGGGCTTGCTGGGGCGCCGGCCGCAGCGGGCGGCGAAGGGGGCGGTCGCGGGTGCGGAGCCCCGCAGTGCACGACCTCCGCACCGTCGCTCCGAGGAGCGGGGGCGGATCACCTGCCACCGCTGCCTCATCGTATGAGAACGCCTCATTCGATGAGATCGGACAGCAGGTCGGTCAGCACTGTTTCCTCCTCGATGCGTACCCCGAGTGCGGTGAGGGCCGGGGCCAGCAAGGGTTCCCAGGGGGAGTCGGTGGGAGTGCCCGTGAGCGGTCCGGCGAGCGGGGCGGCCTTGGCGGCGTTGCGGTAGTCGGCGGCGGTGAAGCGCCAGGGTTTCCAGGGGACGCGGCGTAGCAGACCTGTCGCGATACGCAGGCCGCCCCAGTCGAAGTCCCCGTGGTACAGAAGGTCGGCTCCCTGGGCGTGCAGTCGGCGCAGCAGGGTGACGGCCGCGGCCGAGGGCTGGCCCTGGAGGCAGATCAGGGGAGGGCATGCGGGCCCGTAGGCGTCGGCTGCCGCGGACAGCACGGCAGGGTTCTCGCAGACCCGGATGGCCGTTGCCGAGGTCACCGGCGGACGTCGGCTGAGCTGGCGCAGGGTGAGCACGGCGGGTTCGCCGGCATCGGCCATCCAGTCGAGGGCGGGTGTTCCCCGCAGGTTCAAGGTGAGGACGGTGGAGGACAGGTCGTCCTTGAGGAGTCCGGCCGCTGCCCATGCTTCGCGGCGCCATTCGGCCCCGGAACCGTCGGGGAAGCCGGTCATCGCACGGGCACCGGACAGGACGAGGGTGGCGAGCGGCGTGCCGTCGTCCAGGGCGTGCGCGGCGCCCAGCACCTGGGCCGCGAAAGCGGGCAGGGACATGGCGGGCTCGGCGGGGAGACCGCTCAGGGCCGTCACGGTGTTCCGGATCAGTGCGGCGGCTGCCTCGGGGTCGCGCTCCAGGCGGCGTACGAGCCCGTCGCGGCGCAGGCGGTCGCGCCATTCGGCCAGATCCGGTCCGAGCACGTCCAGCGGGCTGTGGACCTCGTTCCACATGCGTGTCTGACGGGCCTGGGTTTCGCTGGTCATCTCCACAGGGCCGGTGAGGGCGAGCACGGCGGCCTCCAGCCCCTGGGGACTGATCCCGGAGCGGCGCAGCACACCGTCCACGGCGTCAAGTCGTACGGTCAGCGTCCGTCCGGCCCCCGGCGCGCGTCCCAGCAGCCGCTCCGCGGCTTCGCGTTGTGCGGGGCTGGGGTCCGTGAGGCCCACCGGGCCGGTCAGCGGCTCGCCGCGGGCCAGTCGTCGGCGTGCGCGGTCCAGCAGCCAGCTCAGCTCGGGCCGGCCGAGCAACCGGCCGAGGCGGGCCCGGTCGATACCGTCGAGGGCAGCGGGCATGTGTTCCCGGGGCCGCTGAGGTACCGGCACTGGAACGGGGACGGCTGCGTGGCCCGCCGGTCCCTTCCCTGCCTGGGCACCTGAGGTCATGTCCACAGCGACTCCTGGCCGTGGCCGCCTCCCCGCCCGCCGGCGGTGGCGGCGGAAGGATCTTCCTCCGGGACAGCGGCGCCCGGCTGCGGGAGGCTCGCCGGCTCTCGTCCCCGCGTCCGCTCGCTGCCGTCCCATTCCCAGCGGGTGACCAGGACCGCGGCGAGCTCGTCCATGCGCGAGAGCTGCGCGATGGCGATCCCGGGGACCTGGGGGTAGCAGGCCCACTCTCGTTCGCTGGTCATCACCACATCGAGGTCGAAGGCGTGCAGCAGCCCGAGGCATTTGGCGCGGGAGTCGTCGTCCACCCCCGCGAACGCCTCGTCGAGCGTGACCAGACGCGGCGCGTGCGGGCTGGCTGCCGTGGCGTAGTGCGAGGAGGCTGCCGCGAACAGCGGCACGGACACGGCGAGCACCCGTTCGCCACCCGACGCGGGGCCGGTCGCCGGGACCCAGCGGCCGTGCTGGTAGCGCTCGATGCCGAACTCGTGCCAGGAGCGGTAGTCGAGGGCCACCGTCAGGTTCTCGAGCCAGCTCCCCGAGTTGTCCTCGGTGCGCCGGCGGGCGATCTGGGTCTGGAGGAACGCCCCGACCACTTCCCGGTCGCGCGGCGACCAGGCGTCGGCGGACTGGCGCAACCGCTCCCGGACTCCGGGGAGACCTGCCGGGGCCTTGCGCGAGGGCCGCCATACCAGCCGCAGCTTCATACCGGTGGAGGTCGGCCGTTCCTCCAACTCGGTGTTCATCGCCCGGACCTGGCGCTCGGCAGCGCTGATCAGCTCCTGGAGGGTGCCCGCGACCTCGGTCAGCAGATGGGTCTCCAGGATCTCCCGCTCATGTACGGACAGCATCCGCGTCAGCTCGGCGACCTCGGCGGTCAGTGCCTGGGCCAGTTCGGGCACCGCCCGCGCCCGTCCCTGATAGACGATGTCCACCACCATGCCGTCTTCGACGATGCGGGCCGAGGCGGTGTGGCCGTTCCTGGACAGTGCGTTCTGGAGCTTGGTGAACTCCTCGCTGAGGTTTTTCTGCACCCGCTCCCAGGCACCTTCCGAGTCGTCGGTGCCGGAGAGCTCCGCCTCGATGGTGCGGGCCAAGGCCACGGCCGGGGTCGGTGCCCACGGGCCGCCGTCCGTGTCCGGAACGGGTGCCTCGGGCAGGGCCACGGCGAGGAGCCCGGTCGCGGTGAACCGCTGGAGTGCGGCGATGGCGCCCGCTCTGGCCGTGATCGCGTCGCCCAGATCTCTCTCCAGTTGGTCGATACGGCCTTCGGCGCGGGCAGCTGCTCTGTCCGCTTCGGCCTGTGCGTTGTGGGTCTGCCGCTTCTCGGACTCACAGGCGCGCATGGCCTCCGCCGTCTCGGCCAGGCGCCGTTGGAGATCGGCCACCGCGGCGCCGACGGTGGAGCGCAAGGTGGTGTGGCGCTCCTCGGCGGCTGCCGCCGCGCGGGTCGCGTCCTCGACACGCTGTGCCAAGGTCCGGGCGCGGGTGGTGGCTTGCTCGGCCTCGGCTCGTTCCTCGGCGACGGCCCGGCCCGCATCGGCGCGTTCCCGCAGAGCGGGCCACAGGGAGGCCAGCACCACGGCGTAGTCGGCGTGGGCCTGGCGTACGGCGGCCAGCCCTGCGGTATCGGCGGGGAGTGACAGGTCGGCCGCCGTGTCGGTGAACACCGCGGTGGCCTCGGCGGCCTGTCGGTCCGCGGCTGCCAGTTCGGACAGGCGCTCGTCGCGCCGGGTGCGGGCGCGGCGTGCGGTGGCGGCGGCGGCCGTGGCGGCCGCGTGTGCGTCGCGGAGCGGCGCGTCATCAGGGACGGCTGCCATCTCGGCATCCAGGGTTCGCCGGCTGCTCGCGACCGCCGTTTGCTCCGTCCGTAGCTGTTCCGACTCCGCTTCCAGCCCGGTGATGTCGGTGCGCAGGAGGGCGATCCGGGACCTGCGCGCCTGTTCACGGGCGCCCTCGCCCACGTACTCGGCGGACGGTTTGGCCCAGCTGCCGGTCAGCGCTCCCGTACGGAACGAGCCGTCCGGGGACGCCCAGGAGCCGGCTCCTTGATCCTCCCGGCCGAGGCCGACGGACGCCAGCAGCCGTGTGACCGCCTCCTCGCTCACCACGGCTCGCGGATTGCCGTGGTCCACGGCCGGACGCAGCACATCGATGAGGGTGCGCCCTTCCGCGCCGCCGCCCGGCCCGTCGGCCGGCGCGAGCAGCACATCGTGGCCGCGCCGGTCGAGGGCCGTGCCGTCAGGGAACACCCAGGCGTCCAGCAACCCGGATGCCTCCAGCGCGGCTTCCAACCCGGCGCGCTCGCCGGCGCCGAGGTGGTCGCGGAAGTCGACCAGTCGCCACAGCGGCGCGCCGGGCGACCCCTCACGAACGCCCGGGGAGCGGGTGTACGGAGGTTCCGGCCCCCGCTGGCCGCCCGCCTCGAGGTCGGCGAGTTCCCGCCGGGTGGCATGCAGCCGTGTCGCCACAGCTGCCTGGGCCCCCGCCAGCGTGGCTGCCCGGTCGGCCAGTCGGGCACCGTGCTCGCGGTGCGCGGCGGCAGCCCGGTCCCGGGCCGGATAGGGGCCGGCAAGCCCGGTCACCCAGTCCTGGAGTTCGTCCAGCAGCCCGATCGGATCGGCGGGCCGGAGTTCGGCGCACCCTTCGAAGTATGCTCTGACCCGCTCCACCAGAGCTCGTCCCGCTTGCGAGGCGGCGTCCCGCACGTCGTCGAGCTGATGGCGTGTGTGGGTGACCTCCGACTCGGCCTCGTCAAGACGCCGGGAGGCTGCCTGCCGCTCGGCGGCGGCTTGCTCGGCCTGAGCGGCCAGGCCCTCCAGATGCGCCACGGCCCGCTGCCCCCGCGCCAAGGACTCCTCGGCCACATGTCGCACATCCGCCTCCGGCGCGCTGCCGATGGGCAGCTCGCCCATCAGCCGTGCGGCCTTCGCCGCCTGGCGCTCTCCGCGCAGGGTCTCGGCCACCCGCTGCTCGGCCGCGCCCAGCCGGTTGCCCGCTGCACCGAGCCTTGCCCGCGCCCGGCCATACAGCCGATCCGCCTCGTCCCGGTCCGACTCGGTACGGCGCAGCTCCGCCGTCGCGCGTGCGGCCTCGGCGGCCGACCGGTCCAAGGCCTGAGCACTGCGCATCTCGGGCCCCTCGCGCAGCGCGGTGTCCTGTGCCTTCAGCCGGGCAGCGGTCTCCTCCAGCACCGCGATCCGCGCCCCCGCCTCGTCCCGGCTCGCCTCGGCCCGCTGCCGCTCGGACTGCGCCTGCGCCAGGTCACGCTGCAGCTGTTCGTACCGGGCATGCTCACTTCGCGGCAGGCGCGCCCGGCGGCGGGAGGCGATCCGCGCATACCGCCGGTAATGATCGAGGAAGCCGGAGGCGGCCCGTTCGGCTTCCGCCGCCGCGCGCAGTTCCTCCTTCTCCTCGTCCAGGGAACGGAACGCCTCGGCGACGTCCGCGATCACCGCCTGGTCCATCGGCGGCAACGCCTCGGTAAGGGCCTTGGACAACGCCGCCTCGTTCGGGCGCTTGGACAGCTGGGGCTGACGCAACTGGATCAGGAGGTCCACGAGGGCCGCGTACCGCTGCTCCCCGAGGCCGAAGAGAGCCTCGTCAACGGCCCTGCGGTAGGTGTTCGCCTGGTCGTACACCATGCCACGCCCGGCGACCGCATCGGCCAGCCGGTCCCGGGACAGCGCGGTGCCGGTGGCGTCGAGGAGGCTCAGTTCGGCGCCGATGCGCTGGTCGGTCACCGCGTACCAGTGGCGGGCGATGCCACGCCCCGAGACGGCCTTGAGCCCGCAGACCAGGGTACGGAAGCAGGCCTGGCCGGTGGTGGGGTCCATGCGGCCGAACTCGATCCACGTGTACCCGAGCCGTTCGGAGTGGGGGTGTTCACCACCCAGCAGAAGGTTCCACTCCATCCGCTTGTTCGGATCACCGTCGGGCTCGACCCGGCGCGCCGACAGGTCGCCGTCCAGCAGGAACGGCAGCGTGAGGGCGAGCACCTTGGATTTTCCGGTGCCGTTGTTGCCACGCAGCAGGAGCCTGCCGTCACGGAACCAGAATTCCTCCACGTCGTAGTAGAAGAGGTCGACGAGTCCGATGCGCAGAGGGCGCCAACGCCCGGGCACGGGGGAGGGGAGGGCGGTCAACGTGGTGTCGCCTTTCAGCCTGCCGTCACTCATCTGCGCTCGCTTTTCCGGTCGTACGGATGACGGTCTCGCCAACCGCGTACCTGGCCAGCGCCGGAAGCGGGACGACACCGTCCGCTGTCGGAGACACCAGACGCAGCGCCGTCAGTTTCCGCAGTGCCTGCTCGACCAGTTCCTCCTCGGCCCCCGGCTCCCTGGCCGACTTCGACCAGAACCCGGCGTGCTCGGCAGCGAGCCCGCGCACATGGGCTTCCAGCTCCGCCCTGCTGACCGGCCCGCCCGCGGCGGCGAGGTGTTCGGCGAGCAGCAAGCTGACGTGACCGTGAGTACCCTGCTCCGGCATCCGCACGTCGGTGAGGTCGTCGTAGGGGTCGACCATGGCGATGCCCTCGGCGCGTACTTCCGCCACCAGCCCGGTCAACTCGTTGATGCGCGCGGTGATGAAGCTCCGCTGCCGGGTCAGATAGGCGAGCTCCTCATCGGACAGCTCGTCGTAGTACAGCACCGGGTCATCGAGCAGGCGCCGGGTCAGCTTCCAACGGATCGCACGGAACCGGAGCTCGTCGCTGTCCAGGGCGGTCTCGGCGGTGAGCGCGGCGATCCGGGACTCGAAACCCTCGGCCCGGACCACGGACGGGCCGTGGCGGGCGGCGAGCAGCCCGGCCAGGACACGGCGCTCCACGTCGTACAGCACATCGCCCGCGCCGCTCACGTACGCGTCCTCGTCGCCCGCCACCTTGCGCAGCACTCCCAGCCGCAGCAGCAGCCGGACCACCGCCGCGAGGTCGAGGCGTTCGTCCCGCCGCTCCAGGGCGAAGGTCATACCGGTGGCCACAAGCTGTGGATCCGCCGCCTCCAGCACCACCTGTTCGGCGAGGCGGCCCAGCGCGATCTGGGCCTCACCGCGCTCCAGCACGGCCAGGGCCAAGCAGAGCAGCACATATCGGCGGCGGGTGAAGGGAGCCCTTGAACGGGACACTTCCCGCGCGGGGTGTGTGGGGTCGGTCAGAACGCCGGGCGTCTTGCGCAGTCGTGCGGACTCCGCGTCGACCTGCAGCGACCACCCGGTGTTGCGGCCGAACCACTCACGCAGCTCCTCCGCGTGGCTGCGAACCAGGCGGAACTCGTCCGCGTGCGGTCCGCGGGCCAGCAGCAGGGGCTCCTTCAGCAGGGCGCGCCCGGCACGCCGCAGCTCGTCCGCGTGCCGTCCGTCCAGCACCTCGGCCCTCGGCACGACCGTCACGGCGCATCTCCGTCTCCGGTCAGGTCGACGATCTCGATCAGGTGGTCGGGTCCTCTGAACACCCCTCCAGGAGTGTGGATCTCGGCCACCGTACCGTCCCGCAGGGCCGTCATCCTGATCTCCATCGAGCCGTCGTTACTGGTCGCGAAGGTGGCCCTGGTGTCCGGCCGCCAGGTGGCCAAAGCATCCCCGAGCAACTGGAGGAACAGCCCGAACGCGAGCGGATCCAGTTCCCCGATTCGGGACAGCCTGCGCTCGCCACCCGTCGCCAGCCGGGCGCGGGCGGCCGCGATCTCCTCCGCCTGCTTGACGGCGATCTCCGCCAGCCGCCGTCTGGCCTCGGTGCGGTCCTCCACTTTGCGGGGCTTCCCGCGCCGCTCGTAGCTGCCCGTGCGGCGCAGCTGCGGGCTGATCCTGAGCGGCTCGGCCTCGGCCCACGCGGTGGCCGGGGACACCGGCCGCCGCACGCGTTCCACGAGCGTATCCGCATCGATGGTGAGGTGGCGGGAAGAGTGCAGCCCGAAGGCGGTACGCCACAGCCGGTGGCGCGAGTCGTCGTCGGGAGACTCGGCGAACCAGCGTGCGAGCGTACGGAAGTCCGCCGACCGGTCAGAACGTCCCGAACGCCGCTCGTTCAGCGCCCGCACGACGGCCAGGAGCTGCCGGATGGCCCCCAGTGCCTGCCCGCGCAACAGCCGGGCCTGCGCCTGGCGGCCCTCGTCGGACACGAACCAGGAGGCCAGCCCCGACCAACGGGCGGACCACCGCTCGTACGCCCGCTCCTGTGCCTGTTCGGCTTCGTCGGGCGAGGCATCGGCGGCCTCACGGGCGGCGGCCAGGCGCAACAGCGGCCGGACACGGCCCTGCTCCTCCAGCTCGGTGATGAGCATCGCGATCCGGCCGCCGAGAGTGATCAGATCCTGGATGAACCGCTCCAGATACTGGATCAGCTGATCCTTGTAGGCGAGGAAGGACTCGACCTCCACATCGTGCAGATCGATCGTGCGCTGCAACGACCCCATGAACGCCCGCGCATTGTCCGCGAGGGCGGCGAACCGGGTGGTCAGCGCCTCCAGCGCGAGGTGCGTCTTCGCGGGATCGGGAACGTCCTCCGCCGCGATGACCAGGAGGGTCCGCAACTGCGTGATGATGTCGTGCAGCGCCACGGCCTGGAGTGCGCCGCGCCTGCCGAGCGCCGCATCGTACGCGGCCAGCGCCTCCTCCGCGGCCTCCCCCGCCTGGGTGAGCTGGTAGATGAACCGCTTCCGGTAGAAATCCTCGACCGCGGTGACCCGGGCCGTATCCGGGTCGGCCCGCAGATTCCCCCACTCGACGAGGCTGTCCAGCGCTTTCACGATCGCGTCCGGCTCCGCCGGCCGGTGCTCGGGAGGCAAGGTCGCATGGACATCCTCGGGGCGCAGATGCACCACGAACTGTTCTTTGGCCCTTATGAACGTCCCCATGACCCGTCGGTAGAGGATGGAGTTCGGGGCAGTGAGATGGGCGAACGGGGCGTAGGTGCCATGGGGAGCGTCGGACGGTGTGCGCGTCATCGCCTCGTATCATCCTTGATATTGCCTGCTTCGGCACCGGTTTCCGGTCACGTCTCCGGGGAGCAGTGAGCGACGCCCAGTGCGGACGGCGCCGGAGCCGTCGCGTGCGATCCGGACCGCAGCCATGTCGCGCAAGCTGGCGAATAGCTCCGGCGCAGGTGCAGTGACGCTGGGCCGGATGAAGCTTCAGACGTGGACTGGACGCATGCGTTGCTCGGTCAAGATGTCAACTTGCCGCTCGCGAGCAGCCCCTTGTCGTCCGCCGGCAGATGGGGCACTCCCGGGGCGTGAGCGCCATTCAGGCTGCTGAGCTGGGCGTTCTCTGTCGATGGTGAGGCGGTCGGGGCGGCGTGGTACTCGGTGAGCAGTCCATCGAGCACCTGCCGGCGCCTGACTGTGCTGGCACGCTGCGGCCCGGCTCATCGCCGGAGCCCGCACACCACCCGGCCCCGCCGTGTGCGCACCAGCCACCACGGCTCTGGAAGATGACAAGAACACGGAGCACTGGACCTCGGTCAGTCGATGCCTTCGACGACGCGGAAGTCGCGCTCGACGCCGTCGGAGAGGGCGACCAGCGCCTCCTGGTAGGCCGCACTCTCGCGCGCCGCGACGGCCTGCTCGAAGCTGTCGAACTCGATCAGGACGGTGCGCTCGGCGATTCCGGCGTCATGCGCCACGACCCGACCGCCACGGACGAGGACCCGACCGCCCCCGGCCTCGACGGCCAGGCGGGCCAGCTTGTTGTAAGCAGCCAGCTTCTCAGGATCTGAAATGGTGCGGTAGGCGCTGACCCAGTAGCCCTTGGGCATGGAACCTCCAGTGTTGGGATGAGTGCATCTGACTTACGGGTTGGTCTCGGACGAGCGTCGGCGGGCGAGAGCGAGGCTTGTCAGCGTCGTGATCGCCATGGCGCCGATGCCGACCAGCGCCGCGGTGGTGTAGGCGCTGTCGTCGGGGAAGAGGTGGCCGGGGCCGGTGCCCGCGGCGAGGATCAGGCCGCCGATGGCGCTGCCCAGGGAGTACCCGACACTGCGGACGACGTAGTTGAAGCTCATGGCGCTCGACGTCTCGCTCTTGGGGGTGACGGCCAGGATGACGCCGGGCATCGCGGCCGAGAAGCCGCCGACGCCGAAGCCGAGCACGCCCATTGCCGCGAACAGTTCGGCCAGCTCCGACCGGGCCGCCGCGAACAGGGCGAACCCGCCGCCGACCACGACGGCGCTGCCGGCCAGGAGCAGGGGGTCGGCGATCCGCGTCCGGACCCGCGGCGTGAGCTTGCCGGCGACGAACCCCAGCACCGAGAACGGGATGAGGACCAACCCGGAGACGAAGGTCGTCAGCCCGAAGCCGTAGCCGGCGCCGTGCGGCGTCTGCGCGTACCGGGTGATGAGCGTGAGCAGGAGGTACATGCCGATCCCGCCGACGAACATGGCGAGGTTCGCCCCGGCGACCGCCGGGTGCCGCACCGCCCGCACATCGACCAGGGGCGTCGTGCTGCGCAGCTCGATGACGGCCCAGACGCAGAGCAGCACCACCGCGACGACGGCGAGGCCCGCCGCCACGGCGAGGTGCCGGCTCCACAGATTCCGTTCGCCGGCGAGGAACAGCACCAGGAGCAGCGCAGCGGCCAGGACGACCGCGCCTGCCACGCCCACGTGGGCGGAGCGGCCTTCGGGGGCTTCGGGCATGGAGCGCCACGCGGCCAGGAGGGCGGCGGCGGTGACGACCAGGCCGAGGCCGTAGGCGGCCCGTACCCCGCCGAGCTCGGCGAGCAGCGCGGCCAGCGGGTAGCCGACGCCGGCCCCGATGATCGAGACCACCGAGATCAGGGCGATCACGGCCGCGCTGCGCTCCTCGGGGAGGTGGTCCCGGGCCACGCCCATCATCAGCGCCGTCAGCCCGAGCCCGACGCCCTGGGCCGCCCTGCCGGCCAGCAGCCACGCGAACGGCAGCGGCAGCACGGTGAGCGCGCTGCCGGCGACGACGACCGCCAGCGTGGCGAGGATCGTGGCCCGCCGGTGCGGGCCGGCTCCGAGCCGGCCCAGGACCGGCGTGGCGACGGCGCCGCTGAGCAGCGCGACGGTCAGCGTCCACTGCGCGCTGCCGAGCGAGACGTGGAACGAGGTCGCCACACTGGTGATGAGCGGCGTCCCGAGGCTGGCGACCGCCGCCACGACCAGAGCGATGAACATCAGGGCGGGGACCAGCAGCCGCGCCTCGGAACGCGCCACCGGGAACGCCTTCACCGCGACCCCGCCGACCGGCTGCCCGGTCACTGCTTCGGCCCTTCGCGGTCCTGGCTTTCGAGCTCTGCCAGATGCTTCAGCGCCGGAAGGGCCGCCACCAGCGCCTCGACCTCGTCGCCGGTGAGCTCGCCGATCAACCGCTCGAACGCGTGGACGCCCGCCTGGCGCCGCGTCCGGACATAGGAGGCGCCGGCCTCGGTCAGGCACACCAGCGTGACCCGCTTGTCTGACGCGTCGCCCCGCCGCTCGATCAGGCCGGACTCCTCCATCACCCGGACCAGGGCGGTCATCGCGGGCTGGGTGACGCCCTCGACCGCGGCCAGATCGGTGATGCGCCGCGGGCCGGTCCGGTCCAGGGTGGCCAGGGTGGCGGCGGACGTCAGGCTCATGTCCCGGGGCAGGCGTCTCGCGGCCCTGGTGGCCAGGCCGTAGAGGGCTGCCCCGATGGCGGCGGACGCGCCAGGAGCGGTGTCTTGACGACTCATGCTCGAAGCATAGCATTTTTATATTCATAGTTTATGGAAATGGCCGACTGGCGCGGGCGGCCTCGATCCGTACCCGCGATGGCCGGCCGCCGTCGCGGGTGCGGATCGAGTCGCCGCATGAGACCGAGGCCCGCTGGACGCGGCGCGGCGACACCCGCTGGACCGGCTACCTCGTGCACGTGACCGAGACCTGCGACGCCAAGCGCGTCAACGTCATCACCGACGTGGCCACCGCCGTCTCCGGCGCGGACAGCCAGGCCCTGCCCGGCATCCATGCCCGCCTCCGGCGGCTGCGGCCGCTGCCCGGCAAGCATCTGGTCGACGGCGGCTGCACCTCCGTCGCCGGCATGGACGACGCCGCCCGACTGCACCGCGTCACCCTCATCGGGCCGCTTCCGCCCAGCACCACCCCGCAGCACCGGGCCGGCGACGGCTTCGGCCGGGAGAACTTCATCATCGACTTCGACCGGCGCGAGGTCACCTGCCCCAACGGGCAGGTCAGCAGCAACTGGAAGGACCTTCCGGTGCAGGAGCCGACCTGGGTGACAGTCCGGTTCGACGCCCGCCAGTGCGGCCGCTGCCCCGAACAGGCCAAGTGCACGCCGGGGGCGTTTTGCAGCCTGTACTTCCCGACCCGCCGCCTGCACGAACTCCAGGTCAAGAACCGCGCCGACCAGCAGGATCCGGACTGGCGCCGGCTCTACGGGCTGCGCTCGGGGGCCGAGGGCAGCATCGAGGAGTTCGTGGACGGCCACCGCGGACGCCGGTGCCGCTACCGCGGCTTCGCGAAGACGGGCGATGACCGGGACGGTGTTGCCGCCCGCAGAGGCCGGCAGGATCATCGCCCGCCGGTAGCGCACGCTGTTCGTGCTGCCCTGCCGGACGATCTGCTGCAGCTTCTGCCCCTCGTAGTCGGCGATCCTGCGGACTTGAACCCGTGGTGTCACCACGTCTCCTGAGGCTGGATCGGGTCGATCGATCCCACCCGATCCCACCCGATCGCATCGGCAGCAAGACAGGACACCCGTGAACCAGTGAGCCTTCCCGGTCGCAGCACAATCGTGTTGACCGCCCCCGGCAGGCAGTGCTTGAGTCGGCGCGTGGACAGCATTTCTGCCAACCGGCGGTTCTGGAACCAGATCAGCAGCGCCTACCAGCACGAGCACGACCCGCAGATCGGCGCAACGCCCCGGCTGTGGGGTACGTACGCCATCCCCGACGCGCACCTGCACGCCCTGGGCGACGTCACCGGCAAGCGCGTCCTCGAACTCGGCTGCGGCGCCGGCCAGTGGTCCAGGGCGCTCGCCGCTGAGGGCGCCACCGTGGTCGGGCTCGACCTGTCCGAAGCCCAGCTCGCCGCGGCAGCTCGCGCGATGGGAGCGGCCCGCTACCCGCTGGTGCAAGGCGCCGCCGAACACCTCCCGTTCGCCGCCGACAGCTTCGACCTGGTGTTCTGTGACTACGGCGGGCTTAGCTGGGCGCCCCCGTACCTGGCCGTCCCGCAGGCCGCACGCATCCTGCGCCGCGGTGGGCGCCTGGTGTTCAACGTCGCCAGCCCATGGTTCGAAGCCTGCTACGACGAAGCCGCCAGCCGCGTGACCACGACGCTGCAGCAGGACTACTTCGGGCTGGACACCATCGCCGAAGACCAGGGCGAGGGCGCGGTCAGCTATCAGCTCACCTACGGCGACTGGATCAAGGTCCTGCGCGGTGCAGGTCTCGTGATCGACGACCTCATCGAGCCGCGGCCCGAACCCGGAACAGCCAACGGCTACAACCAAACCGACCCGCCTGACTGGGCATACCGCTGGCCGGCAGAAATGATCTGGGTAACCCACAAACCGTAAGCACCGCCGCACCGAGACGTGAAGGTATCCCCTCCCCGGTTGGCCCTAGAAGGTCCTGTCCCACGTGCCATCCGCCGACCAGCGCTGGTGCCGCTCATACACGGTCTTCCACGGACCGAAACGCGCAGGCAGATCCCGCCAGGGCACACCCGTGCGCTGCCGGTACAGGATCCCGTTGATGATCCATCAGCGGCGGTGGGGCGCGTGTTGTCTGCGGGGTCTGATGCTGGACGGACGGCCCAAGTCGATTCAGCCGATGGCCGAGCGCGGTGGCGGCCTGGCTGACTGGGCACCCGTTGCCGCGTTGCGAGCCGTTAGCCTGTCGGTATGTCAGAGCGTGTCATGCCCGGTTGCACGGACGGCCTGATCACCCTGGGTGCCGCGGACGCTCTGTGGGTCGATTTGACGGCCGACAGTGCCGTGCCGACGGCTTTTGGGGCATTGACCTGCTCTCCTGCCCATGCCCGGGTGGGGTACGTCCTGCTCGGCGGGCATGTGATGGCGACGGTGAGGGCGAGCGTCGGTCAGTGGAGTGTTCCGGAGGTTGAGGTGCGCCGGGCGGCCGCGGAACTGAACGCGGTGGGGATGGATCGGCAGGACTTGGTCCGCATCGGTCCGTTTCGTGGGGCGCCGAGGCAGGAGTCCGACGAGGAAACGCCGCTGCGTTGGCGCCGGCGCATCACGAGGGGACTGCAGGAGCTGGGCGGCCCCGAGCGGGCAGCACGACGTGAAGTCGGCCGGCCGTACCATCTGGCGGGGATCGACTGGCGACAGATACTCGTGGAGCAGACCCGCGACGGGACGCAGCGGACGTGGTGGCTGCCGCGCGCTGTGGTCAGGCTGCTCGACGCGGCCGAGCACAGCGAAACGCAGTGGGTGCACGCCGCGCGGACCCGCCGGGCAAGCGCATCCGCCACTGAGCCGCCCTTCCGCCCCCGGGAGGCCCGAGACGCCGAAGGTCGGCATACGGTGAGCCCCGAGGGCCCCACCGCCTCACCGCGCCCGTACAACGGAGAGCTGGAAGGCCAGCTGTACTCGGTGCTCAGCAGGAAGCCCGGTACCTCCCGCAGGGTGGCCGGGTGGGCGTGCGCCGTCTGCCGCACCGCGCCCGCCGCAGTCCTCGACCACTGCCACGAACACGGCTACGCGCGCGCCCCTGTCTGCCAGTCCTGCAACACACAGGAACGCCCCGACCACCTGTACAGCAACGACATCCGCGTGGCGAACCGCTACACACGCCTCTTCCACACCGACGCCGACGACTGGCTTCGCCACTGGCACCGCTGCCCCGGCTGCCGCGCGCGCACCACCCTGCCCCTGCCGCACCTCGCCGCATGGACCGCCCACATAGCCTGCCGATCGCTGCGCCCGACCCACCGCGCCCACGGCGGGCGCAAGCCCTGCGGTGTCCTGCGCGTGTCCTGGACGGGCAGTCAGAACGCGCCCCGTTCCTGCCTGCTCACTGTCGCAGTCGATTTCTGCCCCTCCGGCGAGCACCGTGTCCTGGCGCAAGTCCCCTACCGCGAAGCCGCCGAGCGGTTTGGTGTCTGGTTGGCCGAGACGGCACCTGCTGTGGCCGCCGCGGCCGGCCCTGACCGCTTGGACGGCCTCCCCGCTCAGTTCCGGCCGGTCATCGCGGATACCAGCGGCGAGGGCCTGGCACTGTTCTGAGCGGGCACCGGGGGACCTGACACCCCAACGTCACCTCGCAGCTGCCAGCTTCCGACACGGTCACCCCGCACACCTCAGCGAAATGCGGAGCAGAGTGAGTAAGGGCAGGCGATGCGCCCCAAGGAGCCGGCCTGTTCGATGCGTCAGAACGCACTCGTAGCAGTCGGGCCTGCGCAGGCTCACAGCCGGGATCTCAACACGTCGACCACGGCCCGGCGGGTACGGGTCGAAGCCGTGCTCGACCAGCCAGCGAATCGCCAGCAGGCTTCGCAACGACCACCACGCGCGGATCATGTCGAGGTCGATTGTCGACGCCGCATCCCTCGGCTCGTGGACTGTTCCAAGTGGATGTGTCGGCCCGTCGAGTGCTATGTCGAGGTGGGCAGGTGCGGGGAGCGGAGCACGAGCAGGGTGATCTCGCTGGGGGCGAAGACGCGGAACGGTGGGCCCCAGAAGCCGGTGCCGCGGCTGGTGTAGAGGAGGGTGCGGGGGCCGTGGTGGCTGAGGCCGGCGAGGGCGGGCTGGTCGATGCGGACGAGGTGGTGGAAGGGCCAGATCTGGCCGCCGTGGGTGTGGCCGGAGAGTTGGAGGTCGATGCCGGCGGCTGCTGCCCGGTCGATGAACTTGGGCTGGTGCGCCAGGAGCAGGACGGGTAGGTCGGGGTCGGCGCCGTTCAAGGCTCCGGCGAGGTGGGCGCGGTGGCCTGCCAGGCCGGAGGACTCGGCGGTGACGTCATCCACGCCGGCGACCACGAGGGTGTCGCCTCCGCGTTCGAGCAGCAGATGGCGGTTGCGCAGCGGCTCCCAGCCCAGCTCGTCCATCAGGTCGACCCAGCCCTGGGCCTCGCTGTAGTACTCGTGGTTGCCGGTGACGTATACACGGGCCCGGGTGGCCCGCACGGTACCGAGTGGGGCGGCCTGGGCGCGGCGGCGTTCGGCCGTGCCGTCCGCGATGTCGCCGGTGTGGCAGACCAGGTCGGCTTCCAGAGTGTTCACCGTCTCGCATACCCGCGCCGACCAGCGGGTGCGATCGAGCGGGCCGTAGTGGGTGTCGGTGATGAGGACGACGCGGATGCCGTCCAACCCGGCTCCCAGTCGCGGGAGTTGGACGTCGAGTCGGCGCACGCGTGGCACGCGGCGGGCCTCGGCGTACCCCCAGCCGAGCAGTACGGCGGTTATGCCGAGGACGGCCCAGGTGACGATTCGGGCCCGGTCCTGGCTCTCGCCGACGCCGACCACGGTCAGGGCGAGCCGCAAGAGGACGCCGAGCAGAACGGACCAGGTGAACAGAATCCAGCTGGTGCCCAGCAGGGTGTCGCCGGTGATCGCCGCCCGGTCCTGCTGGCGGCGGCCGTGGCCGCGCACCATCGCGAGCGGCATACCGATGAGGCCGAGGGTGAACAGGGCGGTGCCGGCCAGCGTGACGGGGAGCGGCCAGTGCTGGCCGCTGTGCAGGAGCACCCAGCAGGGCACGGCCCAGAGCAGGACGGGGGCGATCAGGGGGATGTAGCGCATCAGGCGGCGCAGTCGGCTGTGCCGCGGCGCTTGCGCTTCACTTTCGGCGGGCCGGGTGTTGCTGGTGTCGGTCACGCTTCCCCTCCCTGACCGGGCTGCCGTCTCGCGCACTGTATCGGGTCGCCTTGGGCCGGCCGGACCGGCGTTCAAGGACGTGGCGCCGGCGTCGGCGACGGACGACGAGATCGGCGAGGCCCTGGAACTGCTGTGGGGCAGTGCGGCGGTGAACACGTGGAACTCCCGCCGGGCGGGGGTGCTGTCCTGGCTCGGCTGGTGCCGTGAACGCGGTTACGAGGGGCCGATGGTGCCGGCCTGGGCGAAGCGGCCGGCGGTGCCGGACTCCGAGACTCCGGCCCGTTCGAAGATGGCGATCGACCGGCTGGTCGCGCGGCGCGAGGTGCACCTGCGGGAGAAGACGCTGTGGCGGATGCTGTATGAGACAGCCGGGCGGGCGGAGGAGATCCTGGGCGTCAACATCGAGGACCTGGACTTCGCCGGGCGCCGTTGCCTGGTCAAGGCGAAGGGCGCGCGGATCAAGGCCCGGCGCCGGGGCCAGGCGCGCGAGGACTTCGTGCTGGAGCCCGTGTGCTGGGACGCCGGCACTGCCCGGCTGCTGCCCCGGCTGCTCAAGGGCCGCACGCGCGGGCCGGTGTTCGTCACCCACCGCCGCCCGGGGCCGGGCAGGGTGGGCGGGAGCGTTCGGGTGGCGGGGTTCGTGCCCAGGGTGCGCGGCTACTTGCCGGCCACGGGGACTGATGAGCGAGGAGGCCGCCGATGGGGCGGATGGCGGTCCGAGTATGAGGCGGGTGCCGTGAGCGATGGGAGTGTCAGACCCCGGGTTTAATGTTCCGTCACATGCCTGCCGTCACTACGACGTACATCTACCGTGCCCCGTCGGCCTTCGATGCCGCCGTGCATGCCCTTGCCTTGCAGACAAGCGGGGGACGTACCCCGGCCGGGGTTGCCGCGAACCCGCACTTCTTCGACGGGGTCCTCACCGAACCCGAGGCGTCTGCGGCGGCGCTGCTCGCCGTCGCCGATGTGGCGGCTGCCCGGTACTACGATCCCCGGCTGCGCGGGGCCGCGAGCCTCGACCCCGTGGTGACGGCCGGGGGCGGCTGGCTGCGGTTCGAGTCGTTTTCCGGCTGCTGCGGCGTGCACGCCCGGCTGGACGTGCCCCCGGCCGGGCTGGACGGCGGCGAGGTGGGCCGCGGCACCACGAACGTCGACGTCAACCTCCCGCTGCGGGACGCCCTCGGGCGGCTGACTGGCCGTGAGCCGCTCGGCCTCACCGTCGGGCCCGACGAACTCGCGGTCCGGACGGGCGATGACCGGATTGTTGAGAAGAAGGTTCCGCTGCCCGACCGCTGGATACGCGGCTTCGCCGAGACACCGGTCATCACCTCCCAGTTCGACCTCCGCGCCGAGCTGCCCGCCGCCGAGGCGCTCCGCTTCCTGCGCACCCTCCCTCGGGCCGGTTCCGGCAACGCCTCGCGCGGCGCCGAGTGGGTCGTCGCCAACAACGGGCGAGCGCGCACCACGTCCCGGCCGGTGCCGGGGGCCGTGTGCCTGCCCGGGCCGCAGCGCCTCACCGCCCTGCGCCGCGTGCTGCGCCACGCGCGCGGCCTGCGCCTGTACGGGCCGCCGGTCACCACCCGCAGCGCCATGCAGGCCGCGGCGTGGGAGATATCCCTCCCGGCAGGCCTCCGACTGACGCTCACCCTGTCGCCCGAGACGGGCCGGGGATTCTCCGGGGAGGGAGCGGTGTTGGACGATCTCGCCGGGGCGGACGTCGAGGCCGATGCCGAGCTGCTGTCCGTCCTGCTCGCCTGGGACTCCCGCATCGACACCGCCGAGCTGGCCGCCGAAGCGGGGCTGACGGTCGAACGCACCCGTGCCGCACTCACCCGGCTCGGGGTGGACGGCCGTGTGGGCTACGACCCCGCCGCGGCCGCGTACTTCCACCGCGAACTGCCGTTCGTCCCGGGCCGGGCCGAGGATCACAACCCGCGGCTGCGGGTCGCACGCGCGATCGTCGCCGCGGGTGGCGTGCGCAGCCTGGGCTCTGGTCTGGCGGAGGTCACGACGGCCGACGGGCGCACGCACCGGGTCCGGAGTGAGGCGGGAACCACCCGTGGGGTGTCAGCGTGTACGTGCCAGTGGTGGGCCGAACACCAAGGCCGCCGCGGGCCCTGCAGCCACGCCCTCGCCGTGCGCATCTCCGGGACCGGGGCAACCACCCCTGGCAACACCGGAGCCGCCCGGGGCCGCTGACCACCGGACACACCCGCGCGGCGCGCCCTGAGCGCACCGCACCGCACCGCATCGCCTCGATCCGCGCCGCGCACCGACCGCACCGCCGCACAAAGGAGTGCCGCCCCACATGTCCGACCGCCCGCTGTTCAAGCTCATCGACAACGGCGACTACCACGCTGTCCCCGCTGCCCTGGCTGCCATGACCGTGGACGAGCGCCGCGCCGCCGTTCCCGAGCTGAAGGCCGCCCGCGCGTCGCTCAGCAGGGTCACCTGGGAGACCTACGACGACCCGCGTCGCATCGCGGTCCAGCTCGCCGGCGCGGGGTGCCTCGCCAGCGCCCCGGCCGTCGCCGAGTGGCTGCTCAAGGGCAAGACCCGGGTCACCCGGATACCGGGCTGGCGGCCCGACGAGGCTCTGGTCGCCTGTATGTTCGCTGACGGGCCCGACACCCGCGACACCGATTTCCAAGCCGAACTCGTCCGCCGTATCGCCGACAGCCGCTTCGACGGCGGACTGCCCTACTACGATCTGGTCGTCGAGCTGATCCGGCGGTCCGGCTGCCCCGTCCCGACCACCGACGCGTTCGTCCTCAACTGGGTCTGGGAGACCGCCGGCGACGAGCGCCCGCTCGCCGTCGTACTCGCGGACAACCCGTTCCTGCAGCCTCTCCTCCACCGCCTGTTCGAAATCGACGGGGTGTCGCGCTTCGCGAATCGGATCCCGTACTCCCGCGACGACCCGCAGCAATCCTGGCCTGCCGCGCTCGCGGCGCTGACCACCGATGGCACCCTCGACGCCGGCCGCCTCCATGACACGGTGCTCGCTTCACTGGTCCGCGGTACCGGAGCGGCCGCGGACGTCCGGTTCCGGCTGTGGACGCTGGAGAAGCTCGCACCCTCGGCACAGGAGTGCGCGAAGTACGAGGACGACTACGTCCGCCTGCTGCTGGACGGCCCGTCCACCGTCGCCGCCCACGCACAGCAGGTACTGCGCGAGGTGCTGACGCCTGCCCGGGTCATCGACGTGTCGCGTGATGCGCTGCTCCGCCCGGAGAAGAAACTGGTTCGGGCCCAACTGGCCTGGCTGGACCGGGTTGTCCGACAGGAGCCCGCGACCGCGGGCGCCGCGGTCGCGGTACTGGCGGAGGCCAGGGACGTGCTGCCGGACGCGGCGCTGAGGGAGCAGGTCGAGCGGCTGATCACCCGTCATTCTCCGCAGAGTGCCCAGGCGCCCGCGCCGGCCTCCAGTCCGGAGCGCGAACCCGACATGCCCCCGCCCCCGCCGCCCAAGGCAGCGCGGCTGGACGGCCCAGAGGACGACACCCCGGAGGACGTCGCCGCGGCCCTCAACGTCTGGTGGCGCCGCCACCAAGACGACGGCCCGTTCGAGGACGCCCTGCTGGACCGCCTGATCCGCCACGCCCACCAGGACGGTGACGGGTTCGCTGCCGCGCTGCGGGCGGGGATCGCCGATCACCTCGATTGGTTCTCTCAGGCCGGACACGAACCGTGGAACCTCCTCGGGGTGGCGGCGGCCGTGTGCGGGGTGCGGTGTCCGAGTAGCGGGTCGATGTACGAGACCATGGTCGAGATCCGGGGCCGGGAACTGGTCGATCGGCTCCAAAGGGGTGTCACGACGCCGTTCCCACTGGCCACCGCCACACACGACGACGGCACACTGGAGGCGGCCGTACTCGTCGCACGGATCGCCGAGTACGAACGACTGGAGGTTGAGCCCGGGCCGGTGGACCTGGCGCAGGCGCTGCTACGGGCCGTGCCAGAGGACGATCCGGACGTGCGCGCGGCCGCTGAGGCGCTTACTTCGCCCGCAGGGCGCCGCCTCGCAGACCGACTCCGAACGAGCGGACGAGACGCGGACCCGGCCGCCTACCCCGAACCGTTCGCCATCCTGCTGGCCGGGCCCGAACCCACCGAGGGGCTCAGCCCCGTTTATGCCCGCTCGGTGTTCCCCTGCCGCCCGGAGGACCTCCCGTGCGACCCGGACGTCCAGGCCGACTGGGCCTGGTACAACGCGCGCCGCAACGGCGCGCGTATGGACTGCCGGCACCTGGAGCGGCTTGCGGCGCTGCCCGGCCTCAAGGGCGAGGCGACGCACCGCGCACTGGCCGCAGGGCTGAACGATGACCGTCGCGAGCACCGTGCGGCCGCCGTGGACGCGCTGGCCATCATGGTCGCCCGCGGGGAGTTGGACCCGGCGCTCCTGGCCACGGCCCTCGGGGAAATGACGGCGCCGGTGGGCTCCCGCCTCGCCTCCGGGCTGAGCGACGCCTCGGCGGCGGTAGGGGCAAGGACGGTGTGGCCAGTGCTGTCGGGGTTCCTGTCGCAGCTGCTGCCGTCCGGGGCGAGCATCCATGGCCTGAGCGACCTGCTGGCGCTGGCAACTGACCTCGCCGCCCGAACCGGGGCGTGCGGGGTGATCCCCGGCCTGGCGGAGGTGGCGTCCCGGCCGCCGAAGTCCCGCCTGGTGAAGGAGGCACGCCAACTGCACGGCGTCCTGGCCGGGTGAAGACGGGCCGGGGGCGCTGTGGCGCCCCGGCCTTCAGTGATGGAGGAACACCCCCGTCGCTGTCGGCCCAGCGGGTCTGCGGCCAAGAGCCGGATGCTCGGAAATCGGGCCCGTCCGGTTCGGAGGGAGGCCGAGCGGAAAAGGCCCTGCCCAGCAGGGACCTCGCCGCTCGGCCGGCCCTACCCCACACCCTGCTCGACGAGTGGGCCTACTTACGGCCCTACACCAGCAACGACGAGCGCACCGCCGCCCTGACAGACTTCCTCCGCACCTACAACCACCGCCGATGCCACACCGCACTCGGCGGCCGGCCACCCATCAGCCGCGTAAACAACGCTCCGGGTCAATACATCTAGCCGGTAACGGTTACGACGACGCGTTGGTAGTGCTTGAGAGCAGGACTGCCGTCGTCCTTCACCTCGAGGACGAGATGGATGGTGGACCCCGGCGTCGCATCCGCGGGCACGGTGAAGGCCACGTTGGGCCGGTCGGTGTGGTTCAGGGACACCTCGCCGGGATAGGTGTCCGCGTCGGTGTACTGCCACCACTTGTACGACACACGGTCCCCGTCGGGGTCACTGGCGATGCCCCGCAGGGCGACCTTGGACCCCGGCTTGGCCTTGAGGTTCGTGTCCTGCTTCACCGAAGCCTTGGGGGCGTGATTCGCATCGGCATAGGAGGAGGCGCGACCCCAGTCGGCCCGAGCCGCGAAGTCGTTCTGGATGTCCTCGACCCAGCGGGTCTGGGGGTAGCTGCGGTCCGTCTGGTTTCCCGTGTAGGGGTTGGCGTCAGAGGTGTCCCCCCAGCCTGAGGCGTTCGGTGTGAAGCGACCGCCCCAGCCGCCGAACGTCGGGTCTTCCGACGACCGCAGCCCGTTGAAGTCCAGCAGGTGAAGGAACGCGGGGGAGTCCCCTTCGGAGATGAAGTCGTGGACGTCGTAGCCGGCGTTTTGGTTCTCCTCGCTGGCCTCCGGCCGCCAGCGCAGGTTCTCATCGTCCCCGGGAGTCGGGTTGCCGTCTCGGTAGGTGCGGTACTGCTTCAGCAGCGGGCCGTGGCCGTTGAGGAAGTTGTCCTCCATATAGGAGGAGCGAAGGGCGTACTGGAAGGGCTGTGGGACGGTCGGCTTCCAGGCGTAGGCGAAGCTCCAGAACTGGGACTGGTTGTCGATGACCTTCACACCCGGCCAGCTGGGCTTGATGTAGTCCTTCAGCGTGGCGTCTTGCTCGAGGATGTTGTAGAGCACCAGCTTGCTGTTGACCTTGCGCTGGATGGCGTCCCACTTCTTGGTGCCCGAGTACTCTGCCTCGATCGACTTGAGCGCTCGGGCGACGGTATTGAGCCCGCCCCAGGCCTGCACGTACAGCGGCCCAGGCTTGTTGTCGAGGATGGCCTTCTTGATCAGATCGGATCCTGCGGTGGGGTCGGCCGTATCGCTGACGTTCGCGATGTTGCCGATCTTGTACAGCGAACGCAGGTGGTCGGGGGAGGGGTAGCCGGCCGCGTGCTTGCGGAGGTTGGGGTAGATCTTGGCGTAGCGGTCGAGGTAGTCGTTGACCCACTTCGTTCCGGTCCAGCGGTACGGCTTCACCGTGTCGCCGTCGCCTGCCCAGTGGAAGCGGGAGCTGGTCAGGACGATGCCGGCGGTGTCGAATTCGTTGGCGTAGTAGAGGTAGCGGATGAACGAGTCCATGTCGTCGACCTCGCCATCTGTCGTCAGGATGACGCGAGGCTTTTGCTGATGGCCCGATCCCGTTGTCGTGGAGAGCGTGCTGGTGGAGACGTTGGGTGCTGCCTGCGCTGCGGCCGGCAGGACGGCCGCGGTGAGGGCGACCAAGGTCGCGATGGCAAGCCTCCGACGTCGGCGAGGGCTTGAGGCATGTGCGTACATGTGTCTCCCTTGTTGGAGGTGCGGGCGACGCGGGTCCGGTGGATTCCGGCGGGAGGTGCAGGACCTCTCGGCGGATGTCGTGCGGCGCCTGCCGGCGTGTCTGCTGGGTGAGGTGCCGATGGCGGGTCGCCGGCGCCGCGTTGCCTGGGGCGGTGGCGCAGAGGGGGTCGCCCCTGGCGAGGCGTAACGGACGCTGTTGTTGAGGCGTCGTCGTTCGCGTTTTTTGAGGCCGGTGATCGACTCGGTGGCTGTCTGTGGGCGGCAAGGGTGAGTTTGGCGGTGTTGAGATGTGTGTGGCAGCCAACTCGCCGCAGCGCCCGTGTCTTCCTGGATTCGAGCTGATTGCGGGGACGCATCCAGCGGCGCCTGGCCGGTGGCGTGGCTGTCGCAGACACGACGCTTACCGCGTGGTGCCGCCTTGGCCTGGCGCTGTCTGCTCTTACTTGATGTGCGTGCTCCGGGCGCGCACGGCCCATGGCGCACCGCAGTTCGCGGCGTTGGCCGGGGTGGGCCGCTCGCTGGGGCATTCCGTTGGATTGCGCCCTGTTGCCTCCTCCGACTCGGTCGGGCGTGAGTGGTTGTCGGACGACGCGTTACGCATGTCTATTCATGCTTGAGTTGACAGGCCAGAATTCTGGGAGGGGCGCGCGACCCTGTCAACGGGTCGGACGCAAGTCGCTCAAGAGGCCTGCGGGTGGCAGGGAGGGCCGGCGGAAACTCTGTGGTCCTCCTTGCGGTAGAGGGGTTGACGCGCTGGACTCGCGTTCGTAACTTGTCCCGCATGTCGACTCAACAACGCATAGAAATTCAGGAGTCGGTCCGGGACGAGCCGGTCTATGGCGCCGGCGTCTGGCACTTCGCGACCTACGTCGACCGATATGCCACGGACGGGTACGGCGAACCGCGCACCATCCTGGACGCGATCAAGCTGGCCGGCGCGGTCGGTGACCTGTCTGTTCTCGACCTGAACTGGCCCTTCCCGCCGGGCGACATCAGCACCACCGAGGTACGAGCGGCCCTGGCCGAGCAGAACCTCAGGGCCATCGCCGTGACGCCGGAGTTCTATACCGGCAAGTTCGCCAAGGGCGGCTTCACCAACCCCGATCCCGCCGTTCGCCGCCAGGCCATCGATCTGGTCGCCGCCTCGGCCGAGGTCGGCCGTGAACTGGGCGTGGACTACATCAAGATCTGGCCCGGACAGGACGGCTACGACTACCCCTTCCAGGCCGACTACAGCGACCTTTGGTCGAAGTCGGTCGACGCGCTCCGTGAGCTCGCGCAGGGCCACCCCGACCTGAAGTTCGCGATCGAGTACAAGCCGCGCGAGCCGCGGAACCGGATGGTCTTCTCCTCCGTCGCCCGCACCCTGCTCGCGATCCAGGACATGGGGGTGGACAACGTAGGAGTCCTGCTGGACTTCGGACACTCCCTGTACGGCGGTGAAACACCGGCCGAAGCCGCCCGGCTGGCGATCGCCCGCGACAAGCTGTTCGCGATCGACGTCAACGACAACTTTCGCGGCTGGGACGACGACATGGTCGTCGGCTCCGTCCACCTGCTGGAGACCTTCGAGTTCTTCTTCGCCCTGCACGACGCCGGCTGGCAGGGGGTCTGGCAGCTCGACCAGTTTCCCTTCCGTGAGGACCCGGTCGAGGCCGCCCGCACCGGCATCCGCACCATGCGCGCCTTCCATCAGGCCCTGGCCTACCTCGATCGAGAGGAACTTGCCGCAGCGCAAGCGGCGCAGGACGCCCTCAAGGCGCAGCGCCTGGCGAAGCGGGCGCTCTTTCGCGCTCTCGCAGAGAGTGAGTCCGCGTGACCGCGACCCTGGACAGCGCGGCGCCACTGCAGGCCGACGAGAGCGCTGCCCGCGCCTACCACCAGCGCAGCGCACGACTGCGCACCGCGGCACCTGCCGAGGCGGCGGCCGAACTCGCCGAGATCTCGACATCCGTACGGCGCGACATCCTCACCACCATCCAGGCCGCCGGGATGGGACATGTGGGCGGTGACCTCTCCGTCACCGATCTGCTGGTGACCGCCATGTGGGGCACGCTGCATATGCACCCCACCGAACCAGGCAACCCTCGACGCGACCGATTCGTTCTCAGCAAGGGGCACTGCGCCGCAGCTCTGTACTCCACGCTGGCCTCCTGCGGATTCTTCCCCCGAACCCGGCTGAACGAGTTCATGGGCCCGCTGTCGCCGCTCAACGGCCACCCCGCCCGACTGAAGGTTCCCGGCGTGGAGACCAACACCGGCCCGCTCGGCCACGGCTTCCCCGTCGCCACCGGCTGCGCGCTCGGCGCGACGATGCGCGGTGAGACCTGGCGGACGATCGTGGTGCTCGGTGACGGCGAACTCCAGGAAGGCAGCAACTGGGAAGCCGCGATGACCGCCGCCCACTACGGACTGGCCAACCTGACCGCCGTGGTGGACCGAAACCGGCTGCAGCAAGGCGCCCGCACCGAGGACACCAAGTCCCTCGAGCCGCTGGACGCGAAGTGGGCGAGCTTCGGGTGGGAAGTCCGCGTCATCGACGGCCACGACCACCAGGCGATCAAGGAGGCGTACGCGCCCTCCACCACAGGGCGCCCCGTCGCCGTGATCGCCAACACCACCAAGGGCAAGGGTGTGTCGTTCATGGAAGACCGCGTCGAATGGCATCACAAGGTGCCCACCGACGACCAGGTACGTCTCGCGCTCGAGGAGCTGAACCGATGAGCACCGTGGCCGCCCCTGCCCCCGCCCCCACGTTCGACTGCAGGGTCGACTTCGCCGACGAGCTCGCCGCGCTGGCGCGCACCGACGAGCGGATCGTGGCCGTGTGCAACGACTCGGTGGGCTCCAGCAACCTCGTCAAGTTTCGCGAGGAGTTCCCCACCCGCCTGGTCAACGTGGGCATCGCCGAACAAGACCTGGTAGGCGTCTCAGCCGGGCTCGCCAACGCCGGGTTCATCCCGTTCGCGTCCGCTGCCGCGCCCTTCCTCACCGGCCGCGCCCTGGAGCAGATCAAGGCCGATATCGCCTACACCCACCGGCACGTGGTCCTGTGCGGCCAGAGCCCCGGTATGGCCTACGGCGAGCTGGGCCCCACACACCATTCCATCGAGGACCTTTCCTGGATGCGCGCCATCCCGGGCCTGGAGATCATCGTGCCCGCGGACCCGGCGCAGACCCGCGGCGCTGTGCGCTGGGCGGCCGCATCGGGCCGGCCGACCTACATCCGCGTCCCCCGGTTCAAGGTGCCGGCAATAACCCCCGACGACGCGCCTTTCGAAGCCGGCCGAGCCGTGCGCCTCACCCAGGGCACGGATATCACCCTGATCGCGGTGGGCACGATGGTCTCGCGCGCCCTGGAGGCAGCAGACCTTCTCGGCAAGGACGGCATCTCCGCTCGCGTCCTCAACATGACCTTCGTGGAGCCGCTCGACGTGGACGCTGTGGTGGCTGCCGCGCGTGAGACCGGGGCCATCGTCACCGCGGAAGAGGGGCTGCTCTCCGGCGGCCTGGGGGCGGCCGTGGCCAAGGTCGTGGCAGAAAGCCACCCGGTCGCGGTACGCATGCTGGGCGTGCCCGCCTTCGCCCCGACCGGCAGCGCGGCGTTCTTGCTCGACCACTTCGGTCTGACCGCCGACGGTATCGCCGGCACCGCCCGTGAGGTTCTGGGACGGGCGTGATGAAGCCGCACGTTCTCGCCATTGACCAAGGCACCAGCTCCACCAAGGCCGTGCTCCTGGACGCCGCGGGCGATATCGTCTCCCGCGGCCAAGCGGCCCTGCCGCAGTCCCACCCAGGTCCCGGTCTGGTGGAACAGGACGCGACAGCGCTCCTGGACAGTGTGCGCACCGCCGTTGCCGACTGCATGCGGGACGTCGACCCGCGCAGCGTGGCTGGGATCGCCCTGAGCACCCAGCGTGAGTCGGTCGTCCTGTGGGACTCCGCGACCGCCAAGCCAGTCGCCCCGCTGGTCAGTTGGCAGGACCAGCGGGGAGGGGAACGTGCGGCCCGCCTCACCGCCGCGGGCGTCAGCGAGGAGATCCGTCGCCGGACGGGTCTCCCGCTCGATCCGATGTTCTCCGCTCTGAAGATGGCGGCCCTGCTCGACAGCCATGACCCCGCCCGTGCACGCAGCGCGGCCGGTACGCTCCGCCTGGGCACTGTGGACGCCTATCTGCTGCACGCGCTCACCGGAGAGCCGGTCACGGAGATCGGCAACGCCTCACGGACCCAGCTGCTCAGTCTCGCCACCGGCGACTGGGACGACGACCTGCTCGGCTGGTTCAACATCCCCCGGGCCGCGTTGAGCCGGATCGTCCCCTCCACCGGCCCTTTCGGGGCGCTGCGAGGGCTCGCTCCACTGACCGACGGCACCCCGGTGCTGGCCGTCATGGGTGACTCGCACGCCGCCCTGTTCGCCCACGCCGGCTGGCGGCCGGGCACGGTGAAAGCCACCTACGGCACCGGCTCCTCCGTCATGACGATCGCCGACTCGCCCGAACAAGCCGACGGCGTGTGCAGCACCATCGCCTGGTCCACCGGTCGGCCCTGCTATGCGCATGAGGCCAACATCCGCTCCACCGGGCGCACCTTGACCTGGCTGGCGGATCTGCTCGGTACTGAGGCAGAACAACTCATCCGGCTCGCGGCCGACACCGACGCAGGCGACGTGACACTGGTGCCGGCCTTCGGTGGCATCGGGGCACCCTGGTGGGACGCCCAAGCCGTCCCCCTCCTGGCCGGATTCAGCCTGGGAACCGGGCCAGCCCAACTCGCCCGCGCCTGCTTGGAATCGGTCGCCTTCCAGGTCGGCGACGCCCTGGCAGCCCTGCCCGGTCTGCGGCAGGTCGTCGCCGACGGCGGTCTGAGCCGAAGCGACGCACTGATGCAACTTCAGGCCGACGTCAATGGTGTCACCGTGGCGCGCACCCGATATCACGAACTGTCCGCCGTCGGCGCCGCGCACCTGGCAGGACTCGGGCTCGGCCTGTGGACGGCCGCGTACCTGGAAGAGCGCGCTGACGGCGGCCTGCAGACATTCATGCCTACCTGGAACGACGCAGAGCGCCGCAGTGCGGTGGGGCACTGGCATCAGCGCCTCACAGCCGCTCGCCACCTCGGGACACGTGGAAAGCGAAGGACACCATGACGACGACAGACCTGACGCAGGCGGAAAGGAGCACGGTGGTTCGCCCTGGCCTGCTCACCTTGGGCCGCGGTTCCCTCATCGCACTCTTGCTCCTGTTCATTGCCATCGCAGCCACGACGACCTACCGCTCCGACAGCGAGCCCAGGGCCGGCAGCAAACCAAAATTCGACCCCGCGAACTACGCGGCCACAACGTTCGAGCCGAAGATCGTGCCGGCGATCAAGAAGAACGCCGTCGACGTCGTCAAGCTCCACCGGGCCATCGACAAAGACCCGGAAGCAGCCGGCAAACAGTACGGGCACCGCGCGGGCACTGGCCCCTACACCTACGCCGTGACGCTCACCGGAACCGCGGGTGCCGCGAAGAGCGGTCTGCTGCAGGTGACGGTGCCCGGCCTGGACAAGGCGCGCCTGTCCGTGCAGATCGGCCCGGCCATCAACGGCACCTCGCTGCGAGATGCGTCCGGCCTGGTGAGCTTCGGCCAGTTCACCAACCAGGTCGAGTACGCCGATGCTGCAACCGCGCTGAATACCCGGATGAAAGCGAAGGTTCTGAAGTCCTTCGACGCAGCGGCGGTTCGCGGCAAGAAGATCACAGTTATCGGAGCCGTGACGCCGCTGACCGCCGACGTGCTGACCATCACCCCCGTCTCCATCGAGGCGGCATCATGACCGCCGAGACCCGGGCACCGGCCCCACCCGTCCTGCGCGCTGCAGAGATCACCAAGGTGTACGGCGGCACCCAGGCACTCAAAGGCGTCTCCCTGGACATCGCGGCGGGCCGCACCACCGTGCTGTTCGGCGAGAACGGCGCCGGCAAGTCGACCCTGATGAAGATCCTCAGCGCCGTCGAGTCGCCCAGTACCGGACACATCGAACTCGATGGCACAGCAGTGGAGTTCGCAAGTACCCGCGAGGCTTCCGACCAGGGCATCTCCATCATTCATCAAGAGCTCAGCCTGTGCCCCAACCTGAGCATCCAGGACAACCTCTTTCTCGGCCGTGAACACACCCGCCACGGCGGCACCCTGATCCACCGAAGCGCCCAGCGCGAACGGGCACAGGGGGTGCTGGGCAGGCTCGACAAGCAACTGAGCCCGGAGACTTTGGTAGGCGAACTGCGGCTGGGGCAACAGCAGCTGGTGGAAATCGCCCGCGCTCTGCTCCAGAACGCGCGCGTCCTGATCATGGATGAGCCAACCTCCGCGCTCAGCGCTCCGGAGGTGGAGATCCTCTTCCACGTGATCCGCGAGCTCAAGGCCGAGGGCGTAGCGATCGTGTACATCTCGCACCACCTGGAGGAAGCTCTCTCCATCGCTGATGACGTCGCTGTCCTGCGCGACGGCACGATGGTGGCCACCGCACGGGCCGACGATGTCGACCTGGGGTGGATCGTGCGCAAGATGGTCGGCCGCAACCAGGACGACCTCTTCCCCGAACGCAATCCCGCCCTGGGGCCCGCCGCCCTGCAGCTCACCGAACTCTCCGTCGCCGACCCCGCCGTCCCCGGACGGCTGGCAGTGAACACCCTGACCTTCACCGTTCACGCCGGTGAGACCGTAGGCATCTACGGCCTCATGGGCAGCGGCCGTACCGAACTCCTGGAATGCCTGGCCGGGCGGCTCCCCGCCGCCTCCGGGGAGGTCCGCCTGCACGGCGCCCCTCTCCCTGCGAGCGTCCGCGAGCGCATCCGCGCCGGATTGGCCCTCGTCCCCGAGGACCGCCAGCGCGACGGCCTCGTCCAGACCATGTCCGTCGGCCAGAACCTGTCACTGGCCTCGGTCACCCGATTCGTCCGCAAGCTGCTGCTCAATCGCCGTGCCGAGGACAATGCCGTCACCTCGATGATCGCTGACGTTACGGTCAAGACCGCCGGTCCCCGCGCGCCCATCGGGTCCCTCAGCGGCGGCAACCAGCAGAAGGTCGTCATCGGAAAGGCACTGATGACCGGCCCCCGAGTCCTGCTCCTCGACGAGCCGTCCCGGGGCGTGGACGTCGGCGCAAAAGCCGATGTGTTCAAGCTGATGGCCCAGCAGGCCGAGCGCGGCCTCGCCGTGCTCTTCACCACATCCGAGGCCGAAGAGGCACTGCACATACCCGATCGCCTCCTGGTCCTGGTCCGTGGACGGCTGGTCGCCGACCTCAAATCCGGTGAGATCACCCGGGACCGCCTGATGAGCCTGGCCGACGGCGCCGACACCACCGAGAAGGCACATGATGAGTGACACCCTGACCAAGGACCACGAAGTGGTGCTCCAACAGCGCCGTGCAGCTGCGGCGCGGGCCCGGCGCCTCAAGACCGTCGACTCGATCTTCGAACTCCGCGCTTTCATCGCCCTCGGGGTCCTGATCGTCATCTTCAGCCTGTTGTCCGACTCCTTCCTCACCGTCGACAACGTCATCACGATGACCAAGCACGTCGCCATCAACGCGATCCTCGCGCTCGGCATGCTGCTGGTCATCCTCAAGGGCGGCATCGACCTGTCCGTCGGATCAACCGTCGGCCTGTCCGGGGTGATCGCCGGAGAACTCCTCCAAGGGCTGCACCTGAGCCTGCTTGACGTTGTGGCCTACCCACAGGTCTGGGCCGTCATCGTTCTGTGCGTTGCGGTCGGCGCGCTGGTCGGCACCGTCAACGGCATCCTGATCACCCGTCTGAACGTGGCGCCCTTCATCGCCACCCTCGGCATGCTCTACGTGGCCCGGGCCACCGCCCTGCTGATCTCTGACGGTGCCACCTACCCGGATCTTGCAGGCAACCCCAGCACCCACAACACCGGATTCGACTGGCTGGGCCAGGGCCGCCCGCTGGGACTCCCCGTCGCAATCTGGATCATGATTGTGCTGGCAGCGGTCGTCGCCGTACTGCTGCGCTCGACCCCCTTCGGCCGCTGGCTCTACGCCACCGGCGGCAACGAGCGCGCCACCGAGCTCAGCGGTGTTCCCGTCAAGCGCGTCAAACTCATCGTCTATGTGATCTCCGGCGCCTGCGCCGCGGTGTCCGGCCTCATCATCGCCTCCGAACTCACCTCCGCCGCACCGCAGGCAGGCGAGACCTTCGAACTCAACGCCATCGCCGCGGTCGTCATCGGCGGGGCCGCGCTGTCCGGCGGCCGAGGCACCGTACGCGGCACCCTCGTCGGGGCGTTCGTCATCGGCTTCCTCGCCGACGGCCTCGTCATCCTCGGCATCTCCACGTTCTGGCAGATGCTCATCAAGGGGGCCGTCATCATCGTCGCGGTCATCCTCGACCAGAGCCAACAGCGCTTCCAGCGCCGCCGCGCGGACGCGTCCGCGGTCGCCGTCAAACCTGACGCCGAACCGTCAGAGCCCGACGCCGAGCATCCAGCCGGCTCCAGCAAGACGACGGCCCACTGACCCAGTCGGCGCGCCGCACCTCTTCAGCCCATCCCTGACCCGTTGTCCGTTCGCATATCCGCACGCCGTTGTGAGGAGACCAGAATGTTCCACCGCACCCGCCACCAACTCGTCACCACCACCGCAGCCATCACAGCAGGACTGCTCCTCCTGACCGCGTGCGGGAGCTCCGACGACTCGACGGACGGCTCGAAGTCCAGCAAGAGCGGTTCAAAGAGCAACCTGGTCGCCATCATCACGCCCTCCCCGGACAACCCGTTCTTCAAGGCGGAAGGGGACGCCGCCAAGAAGAAGGCCGAGAGCCTCGGCTACAAGACCTCGGTCGCCTCGCACGACGACGACCCCAACAAGCAGAGCGAACTGATAGACGCCGCCATCTCCCGCAAGGCCGCGGCGATCATCCTGGACAACGCCGGCGCCGACGCGTCGATCGGCCCCGTCCGCAAGGCCACCAAGGCCGGCATCCCCGTCTTCCTGATCGACCGGGAGATCAACCAGACCGGCATCGCGAAGGCCCAGATCGTGTCGAACAATGCCCAGGGAGCGCAGATCGCCGCGCAGGAGTTCGTCACAGCGATGGACGGCAAGGGCCAGTACGTGGAGCTCACCGGCAAGGAATCCGACACCAACGCCGACGTGCGTTCCAAGGGCTTCGCCGACGTCATCTCGCAGTACCCGGACCTGAAGCAGGTGGCCAAGCAGACGGCCAACTGGGACCAGCAGGAAGCCTTCACCAAGATGGAGACCATCCTGCAGCGGCACCCGAAGATCCGTGGCATCATCGCCGGAAACGACACCATGGCCCTGGGCGCGGTGGCCGCACTGAAGTCCGCCAAGCGAACCGGTGTCACCGTGGTCGGCTTCGACGGCAGCCCGGACGCCATCACCCAGATCAAGGCCGGCACCATGCGAGCGACCGCGCTCCAGCCCGCCGCCCTGGGTGCCGAGCGTGCCGTAGAGCAGGCGGACAAGTTCGTCAAGACGGGTAAGACCGGACAGCCCGAGAAGCAGGCCATCGACTGCGAGCTGATCACCAAGAAGAACGCCGACGAGTACGGCGTCTTCGCCAAGCGCTGAAGCACGGGACTGTGCGTGCCACTTGTCAGCAGCACGCACAAACCCTCGGCGATAGGGTGTTGCGCGGCGTAGACACGCAGCCCGGCAATCAGCCTGGCCGCCAGGACGAACGAGGATGGAGGCATGGTGGCGGCAGCGTCGTCCACTCCCAGCTCCGACCACATGCGGATGCTGGTGAAAGTAGCCCGCATGTATCACGAGCGCGGAGTACGCCAGCCGGAGATCGCGGCGCATCTCAACATGTCCCAACCGCGCGTCTCCCGCCTGTTGAAGGAAGCTGTCGACCGCGGTGTCGTACGCACCGTGGTGGTTCCCCCAGAGGGCGTGCATGCCGAACTCGAAGACGCGCTCGTGGAGCGGTTCGGCCTGCGAGACGCCGTGGTGGTCGAAGTGGAAGGCGCGGGGATCGATGTCATTCCCGCGCTCGCTGCGGCAACCGCCACCTACCTCGATGCGACGCTCAAGGGAGGGGACGTCATCGGCGTCTCCTCCTGGAGCGCGACCCTGTTGGAGTCGGTCAAGGTCATGCGCGCCAAGACGTCGTCCGTGGCACACGAGGTCATCCAGATCGTCGGCGGTTCCGGCAGCCCTGAAGTACAGCTGCATGCCACCCGCCTGACCAGTCGTCTGGCGGAACTCACCGGCGCTCGGCCGGTGTTCGCTCCGTCCGCCGCCCTGGTAGGCAGCAGTGAGTTGCGGGACCTGCTGTCACGGGAGCCGGCGATGGCCGAGGTCATGCAGGCGTGGTCCCGCCTCACACTGGCTCTCCTGGGCATCGGCAGCCTCGCCCCCTCACCGCTGCTGCGCCGCTCGGGCAATGCCATTACCGCCCAAGACCAGCAGCAGCTCGAGAAGCTCGGCGCGGTGGGCGACGTCTGCGCCCGGTACTTCGATGCCGACGGCAATCCCGTGGACGCGCCCTTCAACGACCGTCTCATCGGCATCGAGCCTGAACGGTTGCATGCGGTGGAACGCCGCATCGGAGTGGCAGGCGGCATGGACAAGGTCGCCGCTATCCGCGGCGCGGCACGGGGTGGATGGATCAATATCTTGATCACTGACGTCGAGGTAGCCCGAGACTTGCTGAACGACTGACCACCCAACCTCTTTCCCCGCCTCACGATTCTGCGGTAGGGGCGGGTAGCGGGCGGCGGTCGGGTCAAACCAGGATCGACTTCTGCAACACTTTGGGGCCCCTGTTGCGAAAGTCAACGTCGGAGCAGCGGTTTCCGCCTTGGCGGTGGTTTGCCGTCCCGGTCGCCACTCTGCCCGGTGCGCCGCCAGGACACTGGCCGGGGGCGGCCGGAGGCGCCGCCGTGGAGGGCGGGGGAGCACATGGCCGACAGCAGGATCCTGGTCGCGGTACCGGAGCACCCTCGGGGCGAGGGTGCCGGGCCCCAGCAGTTACGGAAGATCCGGGACGCGATCGAGGCGGGCGGCTTCGAAGTCCGGTGGGCGGTCACGGCGGAGGACGCGGACGCGGTACTGCGCACCGAGGCTGGTCTGGCTGCGGCGCTGGTGGCCTGGGACCTTCCCAGGGCCGCCGGTGACGGGCCCGGCGCCGCGCTCGCCGCGCCCGGAGGCACACTCGCCCGGCCGGGCAGCACCCTCGACGGGACCCCGGGCGGCGGCGCCGTGCTGCGCCGGATCGGCCGCCGTTTCCGGGACCTGCCGGTCTTCCTGGTGATGGCCGACGAGGGCGTACGGGACCTGCCTCTGTGGGTGTCCGAGTCGCTGGTGGGCTACGTCTGGCCGCTGGAGGACACCCCGGGCTTCATCGCGGGCCGCATCACCACCGCCGCCCGCGCCTACCGGGAATCCGTGCTGCCGCCGTTCTTCCGGGCACTGCGCCGCTTCGACGACGCCCACGAGTACTCCTGGCACACCCCGGCCCACTCCGGCGGTGTCGCCTTCCTCAAGTCGCCGGCGGGACGCGCCTTCCACGACTACTTCGGGGAGCGGCTGCTGCGCAGCGACCTGTCGATCTCGGTCGGGGAACTGGGCTCGCTGTTCGAGCACACCGGCCCGATCGGCGAGGCGGAGCGCAACGCGGCCCGTGTGTTCGGCTCCGACCTCACCTACTTCGTGCTGCACGGCGACTCCACGTGCAACCGCCTGGTCGGCCATTTCAGCGTCACCCGCGACGAGATCGCGCTGGTGGACCGCAACTGCCACAAGTCCGTGCTGCACGGCCTGGTCGTCTCGGGCGCCCGGCCGGTCTACCTGGTCCCCACCCGCAACGGCTACGGCCTGGCGGGACCGCTGCCCCCGGCGGAGATCGCCGCGGACGCGGTAGCGGCCCGGGTCGCCGCGCACCCGTTCACCGAGGGCGCGGTGGCCCCGGACCCGCAGTACGCGGTGTTCACCAACTCCACCTACGACGGCCTCAGTTACAACGCCGTACCCACCGCTCGCGCGTTCGCCGCCAGCACGCCCCGGTTGCACTTCGACGAGGCGTGGTTCGCGTACGCCCGTTTCCACCCGCTCTATGCCGGCCGTTACGGCATGTCGGTGGACGAGGAGGCCTTCCCCGGCCCGGACCGCCCGACCGTGTTCGCCACCCAGTCCACACACAAGCTGCTGGCGGCGCTGTCGCAGAGCGCGATGGTGCACGTGCGGCCCGCACCGCGGGCACCGGTGGAGCATGACCGGTTCAACGAGGCGCTGATGATGCACGGCACCACCTCGCCCCTCTACCCGATGATCGCCTCGCTCGACGTGGCGACGGCGATGATGGACGGCCCGCAGGGCGAGTGGCTGATCGACGAGGCGGTGACTGAGGCGATCCGCTTCCGTCAGGAGATGGTGCGCTTGCGACGGCGGATCGAGAGCGCCGGGGACCGGCCGCCGTGGTTCTTCGGGGTGTGGCAGCCGGACACGGTCACCGACCCGGCGACCGGCGAACGGCTGCCGTTCGAGGAAGCCCCGCCGGAGTTGCTGCGCACCGACCAGTCCTGCTGGCTGCTGGAACCCGGTGCCGACTGGCACGGCTTCCCCGGGCTGACCGAGGGCCACTGCATGCTGGACCCCGTCAAGGTCACGCTGACCTGTCCGGGGATCAGCGCCACCGGCGAGATGGCCGAGGAGGGCATCCCGGCCCGGGTGCTCACCGCCTATCTGGCCACCCGGAAGATCGTTGTGGAGAAGACCGACAGTTACACCACGCTGATCCTGTTCTCCATGGGCATCACCAAGGGCAAGTGGGGCACCCTGCTGGACGCCCTGACGGATTTCAAGGCCCTCTATGACGCCGACGCCCCACTGGAGCGCGTCCTGCCGGAGGCCGTCGCCGCGCACCCCCGCCGGTACGCGGGCCTGACCCTGTGCGAGCTGTGCCAGGAGATGCACGAGCAACTGCGCTCGGTGCGCCTGGTGGAGCTTCTGGACATGGCGTTCCAGCAGCTCCCGCAGCCCGTGGCGCCACCTCAGCACTGTTACCAGCGGCTGGTGCGGGGTGGCACCGAGCGGGTCCGGATCTCGGAGGCGGCGGGCCGGGTGGCCGCCGCCATGGTGACGGTCACCCCTCCCGGCATCCCGGTCCTGATGCCGGGCGAGTCCATCGGCGCACCCGACGGCCCGCTGCTGCGATATCTCACGGCCCTGGAGTCCTTCGACCGCCGCTTCCCCGGCTTCCGCAGCGAGACCCACGGCGTGACCATCGACGAGGACACGGGCGACTACCTGATCGAGTGCCTGTTCCAGGGCGCGGAGCAGCGCCCGGTGCACTCGCCTGGGCGTGTCGGCCAGTAGGACTCCGTTAGGTCTGTCTTGACCTTGGTGTGGTTCTGCTGGGCAGAGGTTGGTGGCAGGTGGTGCAGGTGCCGGTCCAGCAGTTCGGGAGATCCCTGTTCGGTTTCGTGTGACGCCGGCGAATGTGCACCCGCCGGCAAGGCTTCGGCGTAGTCGGATGGCGTCGGATTTGTCGCCAAGCGAGGCCGATTTCGACAAGATCAAGAACCTTCGTGTGCACGCCATGCCACGGCAGGGGGCAGTGGCCTCCCGCCCCGGTGTGAAACCGCTGCCCCACCCTCCGCTCCAGCTCTTGCTTTAGCTATCGATATTCGATAGATTCCCATCGCAATTCGATGGAAGGGTGAGTCATGGGAAAGCTGGCCGTAGGTGCGCTGCGCGCTGTGCTTGTGGTGGTGCTCGTCGGCACCGTGTTCGTGCAGGCAGGGATGGTGTGGGCGTTGGTCAGCGGGAGCGACCCGGAGGACGGGTCGCTCCCGCTGACCCCGCTGCGCGTGATCACGATCCTGGGCATGGTGTCGGTCCAGGTCGCCCTGGTCTGCGTATGGCGACTGGTGACGATGGTGCGGCGCGGAACTGTATTCTCCCACGCCGCCTTCCGCTACGTGGACGGCGTGATCGGCGCGATCGTGGCGGCTGCCCTCGTGTGGTTCGCGGTCACGGCCATCAATGCGCCGGGTCAGCGGGACGACCCTGGCGTCACCGTCATCATGGGCGGGGTTGGCGTGGCCATCCTGGGGGTCGCGCTCATCGTGCTCGTGCTGCGGATGCTGCTCGCCCAGGCCGTCACACGCGACGTCGAAGCGGCGCAGATGCAGGCCGAGTTGGACGAGGTGATCTGATGCCGATCACCGTCGACATCGACGTGATGCTGGCCAGGCGGAAGATGTCCGTGGGTGACCTCGCGGACCGTGTCGGGATCACGCCTGCCAACCTGGCAGTACTCAAGAACGGCCGCGCCAAGGCGGTGCGCTTCACGACGCTCGCCGCGCTCTGTGAGGTGCTCGACTGCCAGCCGGGCGACCTGCTGCGCTGGGAGCCCGAGGACAGTGCGGGCGAATGAACCGTGCCAGCCCGACGCTCATCGCCGATCCCGCTTGCTTGTGACCAACTCCGCGAGCATCCGGGGACCGTGCCCGAGGAGATCCCGGGCCTGCTGGAGCGTCTGGCCGAGGTGCCCGATTCTCGCGATCCGCGCGGCGTGCGGCACGCTGTGGTCGTCATCCTTGCGCTGACCGCGTGTGCGGTTCCGGCCGGTGCGTCCTCCCTGCCGGCGGTGGGTGAGTGGATCACCGACGCCCCGCCGTCCGTCCTGCAGCGCCTTGGCGTACGGCCCGATCCGCTGTCCCCGAACATCCGCCCCAGCGTCGACGCGCTCGGCCGCCGGCTCGCCAAGAAGGGCAGCCTGCCGCGCATCAACCCGGCCGTCGACTCCTGCAACGCCGTCTCCGTCCGCCACGGCCTGCCCGCCGGCGCCTTCGACCTCGACCACGTCAGCGGCGACGTCGACATCCGGCACGCCGACGGCACCGAGTCCTTCACCCCGCTCGGCGAACCCGACACCGTCGAGAAACCCAAACCGGGCGAGATCATCTACGCCGACGCCACCGGGGTCCTGACCCGCCACTGGAATCACCGCGACGCCCACCGCACCCGCGTCACCGAGGACTCCGCCCACGTCGCCTTCGTCCTCGAAACCCTCCACGTCGACCAGGACGGCGACCTCCTCAAAATCGCGGCCGACGAACTACAGGGCCTCCCTTCCCCGCACGCCCAACAGACCGCCGTACACCACCTCAGCCCACAACAGTCCCAGGCAACCGCCTGAGACCTCGATCCCGGCCCGCTGTGCTCCCGCCGCCGGTGGTCAGTCGCCGGTCAGCGCCGTGTCCGGGAGGCGTAGGTGAGTGCGCAAGGCGTCGCGGCCACCGTCCGTCAGTCGAGTGGATGGGTACGGTGCGTCGCGGGGCTCGAGCCGCGAGAGCTTCGATCATCTCGGCGATGTCGGGATCGGCAAGACGTACATGGCGGTGCCGACCCTTGCGCTCCTCGGCCAGCAGTCCGCCGGCCACCAGCCGATTGAGGTGGCTTGTCACCGTGGAGGGCGCGACGTCGGCAAGGCCGGCCGGTTCCGTCGCCGTCCAGGAACGGCCGTCGAGGAGCGCGATGCAGAAGGCGGCGCGGGTCCGGTCGGCCAGGAGGGCGGCCAGGGAAGCGAGGTCCGGTTCCTCGGTGTACGAGTCGGGGCTGGTCACAGGGCCAATGTCGCCCTCGGTCGCTTCGGCGCCCGTCGAAGCGTTACGCGCTTAGCGTGCATGGCATGACGACTGAAACACACCGTGTGATCCGGCCGAGCATCCTCTATTTCGGCACGCCCGTGGTCCTGCTCACCACGGAGAACGAGGAGGGCACTTTCAACCTCGCTCCGATCTCGTCGGTGTGGGCGCTGGGGCAGAACATCGTCCTGGGCCTGGGCAGCGAGAGCCGGACCGCGCGCAACCTTGCCGTACGACCGGAGCTGGTGATCAGCGTCGCCTCGCCGGAGCTGTGGGAACACGTGGAGCGCCTCGCGCCGCTGACCGGCGCCGATCCGGTGCCGGAGAGCAAGCGGGCGGTGTACCGGTACGAGCCGGACAAGTTTTCCGCCGCCGGACTCACGCCGGCTCGCTCCGAGGTCGTGCGGCCTCCGCGTGTCGCCGAGTGTGCGCTCCAACTGGAGGGGCGTGCCGTCGCGCTGACACCGGGCGGCGAGGGCCGGTTCTTCAGCGTCGAGTGCGAGGTGCTGCGCGTCCACGCCGACGAGCGCATCGTCGTGCCCGGCACGCACCACGTGGATCCGGCGGTATGGAGCCCGCTCATCTACAACTTCCGCCACTATCACGGCCTGGCTTCCGAGGTTGGCTACGGCTTCCGGTCGGAAACGGCCGGCAGCGCGGCGCACACGGTGCAGGCCGAGGTCACGGAGGTGTACCTGAAGGCGTAAGGTCGACTTGCGGTTTGTCCTATGCCAAAACTATGTTTGGCATAGGACAAATAACGGGCTGGGTGGCGGAGGTGGTGATCGTGCCGATCGGCGGGACGACGGCGACGGAGATCGTGGGCAGTGTGCGAGATCTGATCGCGTCGGGCGAGCTGGCGCCGCGGGATCTGCTCCCGTCGGTGCGGACACTGGCGGCCGAGCTGGGGGTGAACCGGAACACGGTGGCGGCGGCGTACCGGCAGCTGGTGGCTGCCGGTGTGGCCGCGACGCAGGGCCGTGGCGGAACCATGGTGGCCGGAATGCCCCAACTGGCCCGCGAGGGAGCGGGGTTCGGCGGCAGGTTGATCGACCTGGCCAGCGGCAACCCCGACCCCGAGTTGCTGCCCGATATGCTCGCGGCGGCCCGGCGCGGTGAGTACCGGCAGCCGCTGTACGGCGCGCCGGCGGTCCATCCCGGACTGGCCGAGTGGGCGGCCGACGGATACGCCGAGGACATCGCGGGCCAGCCGTTCAGGGTTCTGGTGGCAGGCGGTGCGGCGGACGCGACGGAGCGGCTGCTGAACGCGTACCTGACGCGTGGGGATGCGGTGGCGGTCGAGGATCCGTGTTTCCTGGGGACCATCGGCACACTGCGGTTGAACGGCTATCGCACCGCCCCTGTCGCGGTCGATCACGCCGGGATGCGCCCGGAGGCCCTGCGCGCCGCTCTGGAGAATGGCGCGCGGGCGGTGGTGTGCACACCGCGCGCCCACAATCCGACCGGTGCGAGCCTGACCGCCGGGCGGGCCGCGGAGCTGCGCGCGATCCTGGCCGAGCACCCGCAGGTCCTGATCGTCGAGGACGACCACTTCTCGGCCGTCTCCACCGTGCCGTACCACCGCATCACCCCGCCGCGGTCGGCCGCCTGGGCCCTGGTCCGCTCGGTGTCGAAGTTCCTCGGCCCGGACCTGCGCCTGGCCCTCGTGGCCGCCGACGAGGAGACCGCCCGGCGCCTGGAGACGCGGCTGAGCGCGGGGACGATGTGGGTGAGCCACCTGCTGCAGCACACCGCCCGCGAACTCCTCCTCGACCCGAAGGCGCGGGCGCAGCACGAACGGGCGCGCACCGCCTACGCCGAGCGCAGCGCACGGCTGATGAAGGAGCTCAACGCCCGCGGTATCAGCACACCGGCCGCCTACCGGCCCGACGGGCTCAACGTGTGGATCGACCTGGACACCCAGGCCCGGCCGGTCGTCGACGCCTTGGCCCGGCGCGGCTGGCTGGTCAGGCCCGGCGACCTCTTCGCCACCGGACAGGCCGACCGCCAGGCCATCCGGGTCACCACCGCCACGCTGACCGAACAACGGGCCCGCGAGTTCGCCGCCGACCTCGCCGCCGTCCTCGACCACCCGGATGCCGCCTGACCACAACCGCCGCCCGCCTCCCGGCCGAACAACCGGGCCATGTCACTCCGCGAAAGGAACCTCCTGTCATGTTCACCGGCCTCAGCGCTTTCCCCCTGACCCCCATGAGCGAATCGGGCATCGACGAGCAGGCGTACGCGCGGCTTGTCGCGCGCCTCGCTTCCGCGGGGGTGGACTCGATCGGTGCGCTCGGCTCCACCGGAAGCTACGCCTACCTCTCCCGCGAGCAGCGCGCCCGGGCGGCGCGGATCGCCGTCGAGGCCGCCGAAGAGACCCCCGTCATCGTCGGTATCGGCGCGCTGCGGACCTCGCAGGTCCTCGCGCTGGCCGAGGATGCCCAGAAGGCGGGCGCGTCGGCGGTGCTGCTGGCCCCGATGACGTATCAGCCGCTCACCGAGGACGAGGTCTTCGGACTGTACGAGGACGTCACCCGGGCGCTGTCCGTTCCGCTGTGCGTGTACGACAACCCGGGCACCACCCACGTCCACTTCACCGATGAACTCCACGCTCATATCGCCGGGTTGCCGCAGGTCGCCGCCATCAAGATCCCGCCCGTACCTGACGATGCGGCTGCCGCGAGGGAGCGTGTTCAGGCGCTGCGGGCGCTGATCCCGGACACCGTCACCATCGGGGTGAGCGGGGACTGGACGGCGGCCACCGGGCTGACCGCCGGGTGCGGGGCGTGGTACTCGGTCGTCGGCGGGCTGTTCCCCCGTACCGCGCTCGTCCTCACCCGTGCCGCCCAAGGCGGAGACGCGGTGCAAGCCGCGGCCCTGTCCGAGCGGCTGGAACCGCTGTGGGAGCTGTCCCGCCGGTACGGCAGTCTGCGCGTGATGTCCGGTGCCGCCGCCCACCTGGGCCTTGCCTCCGAGACGAATCTCCCGTTGCCGCTGCACGGCCTCGCCCCCGACGCCCGCGAGCGGCTCGTCAGCGTGCTGGACGGCCTCAACCTCGGGGCTTCCGCATGACCACCACCGCCTCTGCCGTCCCGCACAGCCGCACCACACGGACTGATACGCCGAAGCCCCAGCGGCCGGTGATGGCCTGGATGGGGCGGGTGTTCAGGCGGGGTTGGCCAGGTCGAGGCGGCAGCGTTCAAGGCGGCGGTGGCGTGTCCAGGCTGCCTGACGGAGTCCCGCTAGTCGTCGGCCGGCCTGCGCCAGAAGCCTGCGGGTAGGTCTTCGACTTCGACGGCTGCGTGGCGAAGATCAGCGGCGACCGGTAGCAGGGCGGTGTAGACCGGGTCGCCGTCGGCGGCCATACGCTCAATGACTTGGGCATTGACGCGGGCCCGCTGGGCGACAACGGCCCCGAACGCCGCCCGGTCGCCGTCGTACCCATAGGCATCAAGCAGCAGGTGCAGGCGTCGGGATCGGTCCTCGAACGCCATGAATCCGGTCTTCTCGGCAAACCGGCGGGCGTGCAACGGAACCCAGGTCAAGGCCATGAAGGCCAGGTCGAACTCGCGCGACGAAGGCCCGGCGGTGTCCCAGTCGAAGAACCCGGCCAAACCGCCGTCGCGCCACACCGCATTCCACGGGGCCGCGTCATGGTGACCAATGATCAAACCAGGCCGCCAGGTCTGTCCGGCGAGCCATCGCACGCCCTCCGGTGGGACGAACTCCGCCGTCGCGTCATGCAACCGCCGGGCCCACCGGCCGACGCCTTCCAACGCGGTGTCCGAGTACACCCACGCAGGCCAGGGCAGGTCCTCACCGGCCGTCTCGCCCACAAGATGGGTCACGACCTCGCGTTGCTGGTCGTCCACCCCCAACACTCGGGGCGCACCGTCGAACCCCACGGCTTCCAGGTGGCGCAGCACCGCGTGCACGCCAGGCGTCCACGGCTGCAGGGGCCGGTGGACCGCATCCCCGATCCGCACCGCGCCCACAGTCCTGCCGCCGGGCAGACGCTGTTCTTCCATACGCTGGTTCTACCGCATCCTGACCGGCCGCACATTTCCTTTTCCCGGCCGCGAACCCACCGCGCCCAATGCGCGTTACGCCACCCGACGCGCTCTCAGCAGGCCAGAGGGCACGCCCAACGGGCATTGCCCTTATCGGCGGCTGCTCACCGTCGCCGCGGGTCGGCCGGAGCGTGAAGGTGTCGACGGGTTCGACGCGGCCGTAGAGCCCGGTAACCGCGTAGTGGGTCACCGACATTCAATTGCCCTGAACGAGGATGGTGTCCATCGTGAGGCGAAGTGGCTCGAAGGCCACGACGGTCTGCGGGCCGTCCGCCCAGCACACGCGCAGCTCCCCGTTCACCCAGGTCACTTCGGTTACCGCGGCCGTGAGCGTGGGCGCGTCGGCGTCGGCCCCCAAGGAGGCCGGCGCGACGAACACCGCCGTCCCCTGGACCCCCGCCGACAGCCGGGGCATCCGCACCCATGGCTCGTAGGCCGTGCCCTCGGGCGCGCGCCATTGCTCCGCCTCACCCCAGCCGTGCAGCCCGGCCAGCTCGGAGCGGAGTGCCTCCGTGGCCCAGCCGGTGAGTGTGACCCGCGCTCCGTCCGAGTACCAGCCATCGCCCCGATACCAGGTCTCCATCAGGTCGAGCGCTCGCTCCCTGGCCCGGGCCGTCGCCGCATCACCGCGGCCCGCCGACTCCAGGAAAGATGCCACGGTGAACGGGAAGAGGTACCAGTTGTTCGGCGCGGGGGTGTGTGCGAGTGCGCCGCGCAGCCACCGCTCGGCCCGGTCCTGTACGTCACCGTCGAGCCGGTCCCACAGCCACGGCCGGGTCAGGGGACAGGCCGAGCGCCACCGACGCCGACTCGACCATCGGCTGGCCTTGCACATGGTGGTCGAGGATGAGAGGCCATGACTCGGTGTCGTCCCGGCCGGGTGTGCGGGTGCCCGCCGCCAGGCCGGCTGCGTACCGCTCCAGCCAGCCGTGCGGGTCCTTGCCGTCGGCGCCGGCGACCCGGAAGCCGGCCGCAAGGAACGTACGGGCGTAGCCCTCCAGGCCGTCCGAGCGGACGCCGGACTTGGAGGGCTGGCCCGGCAGGTCGAGCAGGGCGCCGCCGGGGGGCGCCCAGCGCCACGCGGCGGCGAGCAGCCCGTCGGCGGTGGCCTCCCAGTGCGCGCGGGTGTAGCCGGTGTAGGGGTTCAACTCCCGGTCTTCGTTGGACAGTTGGAACGGGACAGGTCATGTGAGGAACGCCAGCCTCTCGCATCGAACGGGATGGGCGAAGCCGTCGCCGGCGGCCCACCGGGCCACCTCGCCGACGGCCGTGTCGGCGAGGCGCTCCCACTCATTGCCCTGGGAGCCGGCGAGGTGGGGGGTGATCAGTGCGTTCGGGCATTCCCACAACGGATGCTCCGCGGGGAGGCGATCGAATCCCATCACGTGGAGCTGGCAACGCAGTTGGTCGTCCGGGAATCCACCAGACCCCCGCGTGACTGATCGAAGCACCTGTGCGACGCCCGACGCCGGCGTGGACTACTGGGCGGCCGTGGACGCATTCGGCGAAGCCGGTATCACCTCGGGCGAGACAGAACCAGTGACGCGACCGGGGCCCGCAACGGACCGGAACTCACCCATTGACAAGCCGTGTCGGTGCTGGGCGCGATGAGGCGTCAACTCGTAGACGAGGAGAAGACATGCCGAAGGACAACCTTTCCCTCCAGCTCTACACGGTTCGCTCGAAGCTCGCCGAGGACTTCGAAGGAACGCTGGCCCGCATCGCGGAGATCGGCTACAGCAAGGTCGAGTTGTTCAATACGGCCGAGCTGGCGGACCGCCTGGGCGAGGCACTGCCCACGTACGGGCTCGCGGCGCCCACCGCGCACATCGCGTTGCTCCGGGAGGACCGCGCCAGCGGCTTCGCCACGGCTCAGCGCCTTGGCGTGACCACCGTCATCGTCCCGATGACCAGTCCTGAGCAGTGGCAGTCGGCCGACGACATCAGGACCACCGCGCACGAGCTGAACCGTGCTGCCGCCGAAGCCGCCGATCACGGGCTCACGGTCGGCTACCACAATCATCACTTCGAGCTCGAGGCGAAGGTGGGCGGTGTGCACGCGCTCGAGGCACTGGCGGACAACCTGGCGGACGGGGTGATCCTCGAGGTCGACACGTACTGGGCCGCCGTCGGGGGCGCGGACGTGCCGGCCCTGCTCGCCCGGCTCGGCGACCGGGTCAAGGCGCTGCACGTCAAGGACGGGGACGCCACGTTGAACAACAAGGCTCAGGTCGCGGTCGGCGACGGCGTCATCCCGGTCGACGACATCCTGGCCGCGGCGCCGACCGCTCTGCGCGTAGTCGAGCTGGATGACTACGACGGCGATGTCCTCGCTCCGGTCGAGAAGAGCTTCGCCTACCTTCGCGGGCTGGAGCCCCTCGTATGAGCCCGGTGGGCATCGGTGTGATCGGCGCGGGAGTCATCTCCGACGCCTACCTCAAGAGCATGCGGGGCTTTCCCGACCTGATCGTGCACGCCATCGGAGATCTCAGTCCGGACGCGGCGAAGGACAAGGCCGACACGTTCGGCATCGAAAGACACGGCGGGCCCGAGGCGGTGCTGAACCATCCGGACGTGGAGATCGTGGTCAATCTGACGATCCCCGCGGCGCACGTCGAGGTGGCACTGACCGTGCTCGCGGCGGGCAAGCATGTGTGGAGCGAGAAGCCGCTGTCGCTCAGCCGGGAAGACGGCCGGAAGCTGCTCGCCACCGCACAGCGGGCCGGTCTGCGGGTGGGCTGCGCGCCCGACACGGTCCTCGGCCCGGGCCTGCAGACGGCACGGCGCATCATCGAGAAGGGGGACATAGGCCGGCCGCTGACCGCGCTGACTCAGCTGCAGGGCCCCGGCCCGGAGTCCTGGCACCCCAACCCGGCCTTCCTGTACCAGAAGGGCGCCGGTCCGCTGTTCGACATGGGTCCCTACTACCTCACCGCGCTGATCCAGACATTCGGACCGGTCGCCGAGGTGGCCGCGCTCGGCTCCAAGGCGTGGAACAGGCGAAGCGTCGGTTCCGGCCCGCTGGCAGGCACTGAGTTCGATGTGGAGGTGATGACGCACATCAGTGCGATCGCCCGGTTCGAGTCGGGCCAGTCAGCGCAGAGCATCTTCAGTTTCGACTCGCCGCTCTCGCGCTCCGGGGTCGTGGAGATCACCGGAACCGACGCTACGCTCGCGCTGCCGGACCCCAACCGGTTCGACGGTGAGATCAAGATCCGCCGCCGTCGAAGCCAGAGCTGGGAAACGCTCGCCACGACCACGGCGCGGTCCGAACGCGGCACCGGCGTACTGGAGATGGCACGCGCGATCCGTGAAGGCAGACCTCACCGCGCGACGGGGGTGCTCGCCCTCCACGTGCTCGACGTGATGACGTGCATGAACGAGTCCATCACGGAGGGGGCGTTCATGCACGTCGAGAGCACCAGCGAGGTCCCCGCGCCCTTGCCGGACGACTGGGACCCGTACGTGACCACCCTGTGATGAGTCCCCCGCCGGTCCTCGGGGAGCCTCGGCTTGAGGACCGGCGGGGGAGACGATGCTGCCTCCGTGCGCGGCGGCTGGGATGGCCATGTCCCGGCGTCGGCCGGCGGCCAAAGCTCTCATGGTCTTCCTCGAGCACCACACCAGGCGCCCGCACGACACCGGCGTCACCGCACACCCGACCGCGGCCTGAACCACCCAACCAGCCCGCAACCTCGCCACCGACCTCGGCATACGCATGGACTCGCTGCGCTTCCTCATCTGAGACCGCGACATCAAGTAGGCACGGTCGGCCCAGGTAAAGCGCGGCTTCGGGTTCGTGCGGCGTAACACCGCGACCTCGTGCCGCAGCACCAGCAGCTCGATGTCCTTGGAGGTGGGGGAACGGCAAATGAGCACGACCGAGCCGAGCAGGCGGGTGAAGATCAAATAGAACAGACATCGCGGCAGGTGTCCCCGTCAGGACAGGCAGCCCACGTGGGCGAGTGCCTGCTTGAGCAGGACTCCCTGGCCGCCCGGCATCTCGTTCTGCACCAGTGGCGAGGCGGCCTCTTGCGGGCTGAACCAGACCAGGTCCAGGGCGTCCTGGCGGGGGCGGCAGTCACCGGTCACCGGGACGATGTAGGCAAGGGCCACCGCGTGCTGGCGGGGATCGTGGAACGGTGTGATCCCTTGCGTCGGGAAGTACTCGGCGACCGTGAAGGGCTGCAGCGAGGCCGGGACCCGGGGCAGTGCCACCGGTCCGAGGTCCTTCTCCAGGTGGCGCAGGAGGGCGTCCCGGACCCGTTCGTGGTGCAGCACGCGGCCCGAGACGAGGGCGCGGCTGACCGCGCCGTCCGGTCCGATGCGGAGCAGCAGTCCGATGCTGGTGACTTCGCCGCTGTCGTCGACTCGCACGGGCACGGCCTCGACATACAGGATCGGCATCTGCGCGCGCGCCTGTTCGAGATTGTCGGGACTCAGCCAACCGGGTGTGGTTTCAGTCATGTCAGCCATTGCACGATCGTACTTTCAGCGCGATCCGTTGTTCGCGTGCGCCGCTCCAGGCACCTGCGATCCGTACGGGCTGTGGGTGCCGTCACGCCGCATAGGTGTTCTCGTTGGTGCGGCTGCAAGGACGTGGTGGGTGTGGGGCTCGTTCGTGATCAGGATGTGGTTGAGGCCTTCGCGTCCGCCGCCGCCGACGACACGTTCGACTGCGTGTTCATTCGGGGAGCTCGTGGTGCAGCTTGTGCCGCTCGAAAAGTCGTCGCTGGAGGTCATGCGGCGTATCGGTACTCGCTGATGAGGCCGTCGAGGGTCCGGGCTCGCAGCAGTTGGTGAGTGCTGGTGCCCGTTGAGCGCCGTACGGTGGTTGACCTGGGGCTTTGTGATCGCCCACGTATGGGCATGATCCCTTGCCGTGGGTCTGCGACTGCTCTACCTGACCTTCTGCCGACTACTGGCCTGACTCCTCCTGCTGGGCCGGTCGGCCGCCGCGAACAACGCCGAGATCCTCGCTCTCAGCCAGACGGTCGGCCCTGTTCTCCACCTCGCATCCGCTGGCCTGCGAGTTCCTCGACCACGGTCGCAAGACCCGCCTGACGCTGATGCGGCTGCCGCGCCCCGTCCCGCCGCTGGCCGGCGGCCGGGCCGACCGGCTGCTGGCCGAGCCGCTGTCGCCCCGGGCCGGGGCGGCGGCCCTGCTCGGCCTGTACCTGGAACAGCTGCCGCAGGCCGCCCGCACCTGCGGCCCGGCGGAGCTGGCCCGGCTTGGCACCATCGGGGTGGACCTGGCCGCCACCTTGCCGGCGGCCCGGCTCGGAGTCCAGGACACCCTGCCCGCCGAGACACGCAATGCGGTGCTGCTGGCCCGGATCAACGCCTTCATCGACCACCACCTGGGCGACCCCGAGTTAGGCCCCGCCGCCATCGCTGCCCACCACCACGTCTCCGTACGCACTCTCCACCTGCTGTTCCAAAGCGAACCGGAAACCGTCAGCGCCTGGATACGCCGACGCCGCCTGGAACACTGCCACGCCGACCTCACCGACCCCCGGCAGCGGCGGCGGTCGATCAGCGCCATCGCCGCCCGGTGGGGGTTCCTGCGCCCGGCGGACTTCAGCCGGGCGTTCCGCGCCGCGTACGGCGTGACGCCCAGAGAGCTCCGGCAGGCCGCACTGCACACTCTGCCGGATACGCAACGGGCCGCGCGGAGCGACAAGTAACACCGCACGCATCACCAACTCGCAGCCGACGGCGCGTGCCACGATGCGAGGAAACGGAGGAAACGGCAGGGGAACACGGGGCCCAGCATCCTACGAAGCCCCTGATCGCCCTGTCCGATCGCAGCGACGTGATCACGGGGATCCAGACAGTTGTCGAGGCCGCCGCGCTCATCGCACATGGCAGCGGCGCCGCGTCGGCGTACGGGGGGACATGATGGGTGCTGCCGACCGCGAGACCCAGAACGAGACCGATGCCGGTGCGGAACTCGCACTGCGCGTCTTCACCGGGGACGAGCGTTGGGGCTGGGAGTTCGTCCAGCCGCCCGCGCCCCCCGCACACCGGGATGCCCACAACCCGCCCGCGTACACAGAGCCCTCCGGCGCCGAGGTCCGCGCCATGGAGGAGCGGGTCATGACCGGGACGAAGAACAACGGCTCCGGCTGCCTCCTGCTGTTGGTAGGTGTCGTCGCCTTCATCGCTGGAGGAGCGGCCGCCGCCGCGGTCGTCGTCGCCGTCCTCGTCGTCGTACTGATCGCCAACTCCCCGAGCGCCAGGCTGAGGGCCGCCCGAAGCCGCCTGGAGGCCGCTCGCGCCCACGCCCGGCGTGACTACGAGCAGCGCTGGCGTGCCTGGCAGAGCCGAATCGACGCCCACCGCGCGGAACACCTGCGGCACAACGAGACGCTGGACACCTGGTTCCCGCTCTCCCTGGCATCCAGGCCCAGCCGGATCGACGTCTTCGGCGGCACGGGCAACGGCTGGGCGAGCCTGCTCACCACGGTCGGCGGTTCGCTCCTCGGCGGGGGTCAGCCGCTCGTCGTCCTCGACCTCACCCAGCAGGCCGTCGCGCTCGAGCTGGCCGGGCTCGCCGCATGCCGCGACATCGCAGTCGCGCACGTGCCCATGCCCGGCGCCCTGCTCAACGTCGATCTTCGCGCGGAGTTCACTCCCGAGGAACTGGCCGAGACAATGGCGGAAGCGTTGGGCAGCACGCGCCCGCCTGGCGCCGACGTGGACCTCCACACCATCGACGTGGACGTGGTCCAGACCGTCGCGGAACTGCTCGAAGGACCGGTGACCTTCACCCGCCTCGCCGCCGGCCTTCGCGTCCTGCTCCGCGTCTACGACGCCGACCCGGGCGCAGCGGGCGCACCGGGCGCGCTCAGTCCCGCCGAGGTCGAGTCGATCACCCGGGCCATCGACCTCCTGGGCCAGAGCGAGCGCGTTCAAAACGAGCTCCGCTACGTACGGGCGCAGACGGAACTGCTCACGCCGAGGGAGGAAGAGGCCGCAGTTCCCGGCGGCCGGGCAGCGGACTGGTGGCAGGCTGCGGGGCTGACGATCGTCACGACCGAGGACTCGGTGCGCCGCCGCAAGGACCTCACGGACCGCTTCGTGTTCTTCCGGCTGCTCCACATGTTGCGCATGCGTGCCGTGCCGCACGGATCGGGGACGCTCGTCGTCGCCGGAGCCGACCATCTCGGCCGCGACGCCCTGGAATCGATGGCCCGGGAGGCGAGGACGGCCGGGATCAGGCTCGTGTTCCTGCTCGAACACCTGCGGGAAGGCACCGTCCAGGTGGCCGGTGGATCCGACAGCGCAACGGTGTTCATGCGCATGGGCAACAGCGAGGAGGCCAAGGCAGCCGCGCAGTTCATCGGGCAGGAACACACATTCCTCGTGAACCAGCTGACCCGGCAGATCGGGGAGACCTTCACCGAGGGGCGCGGCAGCAGCTACAGCTTCCAGCGAGGCGTGTCGGACACGGACGGCTTCAACCGGGGCGGCGGCATGTCCGGCATCACCTGGGGGAGTTCACGCTCCCTCTCGACCTCCCTCTCCCGCAGCTGGCAGGAGTCCACGAACACGTCCACCGCCCATTCGACGACGAACGGCGAGAATCTCAGCCGCGTCTATGAGTTCGCGGTCGAGCCCACCCAGCTCCAGGCCCTTCCGGTGACCGGATTGGTCCTCGTCGAAGCCGGTCCGGGCGGTCGGCGCATCGTGTTCGGGGACTGCAACCCCGGAATCAACTTCCTGCCCCGGCTGTCCGCCCGGCCCCGCGCGAGCCTGACATGAGCGCAGGCGCCGGGGCCGGCCCGGGCCGGCCCTCCGCACTCGACGCGTACCGTTTCCACCGCCTGCTCACCGTGCCCCGGCGGCCGGCGGACCCCCGTACGGAGGACCGTACGGCTGCCCAGCTCACCGCCGCGGTGACGGCGGCCCACGCCGTGCTCTCCCACCACGGGTCAGGGCACCCGACAGGGCTTGCGGCAGCATGGATCCGCCCGGGCCGGCACCGGCCGCTGCACTTCCTGGTGGGCGGATCGCCCCACTTCCCGCCCGCCGACGAAGAACCCGCCGAGGACGGAGCGCGACGCCCCTTGCGCTACCCGCCCGGGTCCACGGCCCGGGACGTCCCGCCGGGCGAGGCCGCCGCACTGCTGGAACAGATCCCGTACTGGCTGCCGTGCCCCGGATCCCACGACGCCCTGCGCCTGGGCGACGACGAGCGCGCCCTACCCACCGAACGCCGCGGCTCGTTCGACGATGCCGTGGCCCACCTTCCGGGCGCCTTCGCCTGGCTCGTCCTGGCCGAGCCCGTCCCGTACGAGCGACTGGAACAGGAGCGCGCGGCACTCGCCGTGCAGTTGCCGCGGCTGCGCCAGCGCGAGAACTCCGCCGCCGACCGGGTGGCGGCGGACCGGGCCGAGGCCCGCTACCGCGAGCTGACCCGGGCGCTCGCCACCGGGGTATGGAATGTACGCGTACTGGTCGGTGCCGAGAGGCCCGAGTCGGCGCTCGCCTCGGCGGCCCTGCTGTGCGGCGCGGGCGACCTCGACGACCTGCCGTACGTCCTGGTACCGGCGCGGCACCCGGTGCCGCTCACCGAGGCGCTGACCGCAGTCACGCCGCAGCCGGCCTCCGGATCCGGACCACCGGGCAGCGTCCCCTTCGTCGCCCCCGCGGAACTCGTCGCGGCACTGGCCCGGCCGCCCAAGAGGGAACTGCCCGGGATCCGTACGGTGGCGCCGAACGGTTTCGACGTCACCTCGGACGGCACAGGGCAAGCCTCGGACGGCTTCCTCATCGGCGACATCCTCGACGAGGCCCTCTCGCCCGCCGACCAGTTCCACGTCCCGCGCTCCACCCTCAACCGGCACGCCTTCGTCTGCGGAGCGACCGGATCCGGCAAGTCCCAGACCGTGCGGACCCTGCTCACCGCCCTGTCCACGCACGAACGGCCGATCCCCTGGCTGGCCGTCGAGCCGGCGAAGGCCGAGTACGCGCGCATCGCCGGACGCCTTGCTGCGGGCCGAGGACCTGGGCGCACGCGGCGGGTGACCGTGATCCGGCCGGGTAACGTGGACGTGGCCCCCGCCTCCCTCAACCCACTGGAGCCCGAGCCGGGCTTCCCGTTGCAGAGCCACGTGGACCTCGTACGGGCTCTCTTCCTCGCGGCGTTCGAGGGGCACGAGCCCTTCCCGCAAGTGCTGTCGCGGGCACTGTCCCAGTGCTACACGGCCGCAGGATGGGACCTCGTCACCGGTGAGCCACGCCCGGCCCACAAGCCGAAGTTCGTGCTGAGCGAGCCGGACGAGCCCCGCACGGCCGTCTACCCGACCCTGGGCGAGCTCCAGGCGACCGCCCGGCAGGTCGTGGAGATGATCGGGTACGGCAAGGAAGTCACCGCGGACGTACGGGGCTTCGTCGACGTCCGCATGGGCTCGCTGCGGGAGGGCGCGCCGGGCCGGTTCTTCGAGGGCGGCCACCCCCTGGACATCGCTGGGCTGCTCGCCGGGAACGTGGTCCTGGAACTGGAAACGATCACGAACGACCAGGACAAGGCCTTCCTCATCGGCGCCGTACTCATCCGCGTGGTCGAACACCTGAGGGTCCACCACGGTGCCGGAGGAGCGCCGCTGCGCCACGTCCTCGTGGTGGAGGAGGCGCACCGGCTCCTGAAGAACGTCGAGGACGGCCCCGCAGCCGCAGCCGTCGAGCTCTTCGCCTCGCTCCTCGCCGAGATCCGGGCGTACGGCGAGGGCGTCGTCATCGTCGAGCAGATCCCCAGCAAGATCCTGCCTGACGTGATCAAGAACAGCGCGCTCAAGATCATGCATCGGCTCCCGGCGGAGGACGACCGCCGGGCGGTCGGCGCCACGATGAACCTTCAACAGGAGCAGAGCGAGAACGTCGTCGCCCTGCCACCCGGACGCGCGGCTGTCGCCGCCGACGGCATGGACCGGCCCGTCCTGACGGTGATCCCGTACGGGGAGCACGACGAGAGCGCGAAGGAGGCCTCGGCGGAGCCACCGCTGCTGGGCAGCCGCAGTCCACTCTGCGGAGCCTCCTGCCGTCGCGAACCATGCACGCTGCGCACGATGAACGACTCCCACCACCGTTCCATGGCGCCGCTGCACCTGATCTGGACGGACGTGGCCGCCTCGGCCCAGGCCATGGGCAAGGCAGCCCCCGGCCCTGCCGCCGCGGTCCGGGCCTCGCTGAAGGCGCTCCCCGAACGGCATCTGGAATGTACCCTCGTGTACGCGGTGGAACGAGCCGTCTCCGCGCGCGAGTCCCTGATGCGCGACGAGGTCGACCCGGGGGACTTCGCGGAGCGCCTGTACGCCGTGCTGTCCGCGGCACTGCTCGGCACCCCGGCCCCGATCAGGGACCCGCGCCGCTACACGTACGCCAACTACCGCTTCCGGGACGTCCTGGAAGCCATTCAGCGGGCTCGGAAGGCTGATCCGGACGGGCCGCACAGCTACCCGGACCACACGGCCGAATGGGCGTCCCGCGGCCTGGTCCTCACCGGTACCTCCGGGACTGAGCACCGTCTCCAGGTCCGCGCCCTGCCGGGGTACGGGCCGGAGAAGGTCCATGCCCGGGTTGGCGACGTGGACCGCAGCGGTCTGCGCGACGCGGTGGTAGCGGTGACGGGCGGCACGACGGAGGAGCACGTCAGACGGGCGTTCGCCCTGGCCTGCGCGGAGGGGCCGCGGCTGCGCGCGGTGGTGGAGGAGACGGCGGCACGGGTGGCGCAGGTGTGCGCCCTGGGGAGGCAGGCCCGTTCATGAGCGAACTCGGTGCTACGCCCGGCGGGGCAGACGCTCCCCCTCCACCACCACCGCCTCCGGTCGACGCGAAGGCGTCCCGGGGCGGCGACGTCCCGGAGCCCGAGCACGCAACGGATGAGCAGCCCAGGCCTGCCGCCGAGGAGCTGGCGGACGGCGACGTCGGCACGGACGAGGTGCAGACGGAGCGGCCTGCGGCAGAGGATCCGCCGTTGGTGCCGGATACTCCGGAGCCGGCCGGGGAGGTGACCGGGGAGCAGCCCGGCCGGCAGGAGGCGGACGCACGGACACCGGACCCGGACCGCCCGGGGCGGGCCGAGACCGGCCCTCAGGCCGCCCCCGAGGCCGGGGTGGCGGGGAACAGCGGCAGCGAGTCGAACCCCCACGACGAGCTGGGCGATGCGATGGGCGGCTTGGCCGAGAGCACGGCGAAGGCGGTCGAGACAGGGGCCGACGCCACCGTGGACCTCGTCGAGCAAGCTGCGGACGCCGTGGACGAGGCCGCCGCCGGTGCATCCTTCGATGCCAGCGCTGATGCCTTCCGCGCCGGAGCGGACGGCGACCGGATGCCCGAGATGCGCTCGGACGCCGTACCGCCTCCCAACGGCGCGCCGGCGGATGGAGAGTGGGAGGACGGTGATCCTCCGGCGGAGTACGCGGGGGAGCGCGAGCAGACGGGGACGCTCGAGGGGCCGCCCACCAATCCGTGGCTCAACCTTGGACGCCAGTCGGCGGACGCGGAAACGGAAACGGACAGCGGGGGCGCCGGGGTGCCTCCGGACGATCCCGGCGCCCCGGGGTCTGCGGCTGGTGCCGATGACCCCGACCCCGACGACGGAGGCACACCTGGCGAGCACCCATGGCGCCAGTTTTTCCGTCCCCAGCCGGCCGACACGTACACGACCGACGCTCCTCCCGACCCCGGTGCGCCACCCGGGGACGACAGAAACGGGGGCGACGAGGACGGGCCTGATACCTACATGAAGGAGCTGAAGATCGAAGGGCTCGAACTCAACGCCGATGTCGAGCGCATGCGCGGGGCCAACATGGCCAGAGCCGTCGCGGCCCAAGAGGCGTACGAGGCGTCGCGGTCGGCTCAAGGCAGGGCGGGGCAGGACCAGGCGGCCGAAGGCCGAGAGGGGCAGGGCCAGGAGCGCGGCGAACGCCAGGGACCGAGCGCGCGAGACGCCGAAGCAGCGCGTGTGGTGGAGATCGCCGCACAAGGATTTTCGAGTGTCCGCGACGTGGACCGGGCGGCCGTGAACCACGCGCGCAGTGTGTCCGAGGCGACACCTGCGGTCACTCAGGCCCTGCAGAGGAGCCTGGAACAGCGTCGGGGCCTGGGCCTCGGGAAGGACATCGGGCCGAGGTAGGGGAAGGGCCGAACACGAACGGTGGGGGCGTGCGGTTCGGGACGACCGCGGTGTGGGTGGCGCACGCGTGCACCCGGGAGAGGGAGACGCGTTGATGAGTGAACTCGGTGGCATATCCGACGCGCCGCCTCTCCTGCCCCCCGCCGCCTCCGGTCGACGCGGTGGTGTCCGGGGACGGGGACGTGCCGGAAGCGGCTCATGAGGACACTGGTGTGCAGGTCGTCGGCCAGGAAGGGGCGGACGAGGCAGGGGACGGGGACGTCCCGGAGCCCGAGCGCGCAACGGACGAGCCGCCCACGCCTGCCGCCGAGGAGGTGACTGACGGCGATGTCGGCATGCAGGAGACGAGGGCGGAACAGCCCCCGGACGAGCCGTCGGCGCTGGGGCAGGAACCCACGGGTGGCGCCGAACCGCCTGGTTCGGTGGTGTCCGCGGACCCGCCTGACCGACCGAACTGCCCGGCCCCGTCGGACCCGGTGATCGAGGACTCCCCGACGGCACTGCACTCCCCGAACCCAGAGCACATGCCGGAGGGCACCCAGCCGGTCGACCCGGCCGGAACCGAGGTCCGTCGAACAGGCCCACCCGCAGCAGCCGGACACCGCAACACCCACTGCGGAAACGACACCCACCAGGCCAGCCGGGCCTCGTCCTCCGCGGAGACACTGTATGGCGCAGACGTGATCACCACGGGCTTCCCGGCCCTGGTCCACGGGGTCAGGTGGTCCAGTCATCCGAAGCCAGGGCTGCTGCCGTATGGGGAGCACGCATCCGGCGCGCACCGCTGGCTCAGGCGGCGCCCGAGCCACGCCGGACAGCTGCCGGCCTCGCTCTTCTTCAGCCCGTGCTGCTCGGCCCACTCCGTGACGACCTGCTGCGCGGCCCGCCGGGCCCGCCGCGCCCATCAGCAGATCCTGAAGGCGACCGGAGGACTGATGTGGGTGGGCGGCTGGCCACCTGGCTCCGCGTCCCCACCACGCCAGGTGGGGACGCAGCCGTTTGGGTTCTTTCGGGCGGCTGGCGGCAGGCTCGGTCAGCCGCGTAGAGGCGTGGTCAGTCGTCGGAGAGTGCGATGCGGATGTTCTTGACGCCGCTGTCCTCGCCGAACCCCTCAAGTGCCGCCGACTCGCCGCGGCTCAGGTAGGCAAGCTGGTACGGACTGGTGGTGCCGCCGCCCTTGGTGTCGCCGGTTACCTGGAGAATGTGCCACCCGCTGCCCGAGCAGGTTCGCGTGATGCGGCCGGTCAGGCTGTAGCCGTACCACCCGGTGCCGTCGCTCCAGTAGGTGTAGTCGCCGGTGAACTTGGCGCAGGCGCTTGTGCGGGTGATGCTGCTGGCCGGGGCCGCCTGGGCGGTGGTGGCCAGGGGGGCCGTGAGTGCCAGGGCTGCACCGCCCGCCACGGCCATCGCTGCGATCTTCTTGTGCATGTGGCTCCTCCCTCAAAAGGTGATGCGGGCCGATTGCCGCTCTCCTTGGTGGTGGAACGAACGTGCCTTACCGGGCTTGTGAAGACGTGACACAAACCTTGAACGTGCTGGTGCGGCCACAGGCCCGTGGTGTCGGTGGCGCCGCGCACTCTGGGCATTCGACTCGCTCGAAGAAGTTCGAGACGCCCCTGCCCTGGAACGGAGGCCACCGTGCGCCAAGCCGACAACATCCTCGGCCTCGAGGTGACCGACTTCGACCCTCGTGATGTGGCGGGAGTCCCGCCGCGTTGAGCGGGCCCGGCACGCGAACGGGGACGCCTCCCACTGGCAGCCACCGACCAGCCGGGTCGTCACCCGCGAGGTCACCGCTGCCGCTGGGACGGATCCTCGCCACTGGTCAAGCCCATAGCCGTCCCACACACCACAAGGCGGGCACCAAGCCATGACGTACCGGCTAGAAATGCCAGCTCAGTCGCCTGTTTTCCCATCCGTGCGCTCTCGTAGGAAGTCGGCGTGTCCGGTGTGGCGGGCGTACTCCTGGATCATCTGCATGTAGAGCCAGCGCAGGCTGAGGGTAGCGCCGCGCGCGGACGTGAACGTCTCGTCGAGGTCATGGCCAGCTGCCGCTGCCTGGCACGCGGCGACCTCGGCCCGAAACCTCTCGAAGTCCCGTTCCGCGTACACCTCGTGGACTCCCTCGATGCCCTCATCGTCGTCTCCCGGGTCAGTGAAGACATTCCCGATGCCTTCACCCGCGAAGCGCCGCCGGAACCACGACCGCTCTACCTCCGCCATGTGACGGACCAGGCCCAGCAAGGTGAGGTTCGACGGTTCCACGGTGGTCCGCGCCAGTTGGGCCGGCTCCAGCCCTGCGCACTTGGCCAGCAAGGTCTCGCGATGCCAATTCAGCCACCCTTCCAGCATCTGACGCTCAGGTACCACGGCCAGGTCACCGATCCGCGTAGTGCGCTCAATCCGCGGTGCTATCCATGTCATGCGCCTACCTTGACCGACCAACTCACAGGAACACCAGTAAAGACACAGCCGTCGAGATTAGGGCGGTTTGGGGCGCGTCCGCACGATAAACAACAAGCTTAGAGGTCCTCGTGTTTTCCCGGGCCAGTCGCAGGATGAGCTTCCTGAGCGTCGCCCTGGTCGGTGGTCGCCCGGTCGGGGCGCGTCGCGCGCTGTAGTCCCATTTCGCCGCGATGAACCTGCGATGCCACGCCGGCAGGGTGCCGGGTGTGACCGTGAAGAGCCCACGCCACCGGCAGCGGGGTATCAGACCGGATAGCGCAGCCAGCCAGAACCGGTCAACGGGCTCATACCGGACTCGGCCGTTGATCTGACGCCGCAACACCGCGTTGTCGTGCCGCAACACCAGCAACTCCGCGACCTTCGTCGCTTCGCTGCGCAGAAGTACCCGAGCGATGGAGCGATGGACAGCAGCTTGTGCGCGACCTTGTACACCGGTGAGACGGTCACGCGGACACGCTCTCAGCCGAGGCCGAATACCTGACATCACCTGCAGCGACGACGTTCCGAGCCCCACAGGCTCATTGGATCAGGTCGGTGTGCGGATGCTCGGGGGAGGTCGGGCAGACGTAGAGCTGCATGTTGTCGGTGCTGCCCACTTCGACCGCAGTCGGCTGCGAGGGGGCTTGGCCAGCATAATGGGCGGCGTAGGCGGCTGCCTGGTCTTCGCACGGCGCCCAGCTGCGTCCCTCACCACCGTCCCATTCGAAGGAAGCGATGGTCAGCAGCGGGACCATCTGTACATCGCAGACAGTGCAGTATCGGCGATACGGGTCGGTGCGGCCCCACGGGGGCCAGCCGCCGACCTTCCAGCCGGGAGCGTCAGCCAGCTCGCAGTCATAGAAGTCCCGCGGATAGTCCCCGTAGGCGCTGTCCACGCCGACGCCGGCTGACTGCCATCTGCTCCGGTCCTCCACCATCAGCCGCATCTCCGGGCTCAGATCGAGGCTGTCGGGGTACTCGGTGATCGCTTCTGGTGCCAGCACGCACGGCTCCGGCACATAGCCCGGATAGTTCGCCTCGTACGGTTCCGGCGGTGTGGCGAGGATGTCGACGACCGCGGCGGCGGACCGCCAGAACAGCGCGGTCGACGGCTTGTAATCCGGTTCGTGGTCGTAGGGGCACCAGAGAATCTGGAGCAGATCGGCCTGGCCGGGCGGCCGCAACAGGGGTATGTCGCGCAGATACAGCTGAGCCACGGGCAGCATGGGGACCGGGCAGTCCGCAGGCCACGGAGGGCTGGCGTCGAGTCGCTCCGCGAGCCTCGCGGCGCTCCGTTCCTTGAGCGCCTCCTCCTCGGGCGTCAGCTCGAAATCACCGGAATCAGGGTGCCACCGGGCCCGCATGCGTCTCTCAAGCCGCACTATGGCCGGCGACTGGCGGAACCCACTGTCACAGTGCAGGTGCGAGCTTTCGCAGCGCGGCCACGGCTCCTCGGCCGGCCACAGCAACGGCCCCCCGACCGAACTCTCCCTGACCGAAGGCGACCCCGGGCGGGGATGCAGCCGAATCGCAGGACGCGCCAAAGAAGCCAGCTCAGGAAAGACCGCGGTCACATCTACAGGCCGCGGCGCAGTCGTACGTACAAAGACCATGCCGATGATCCTGCCACCAGCCACTGACATCGATGCTGATACTCAGGTTCCGGTGATCGTGGCTCAGCCACTGGCTGACGCCCTGCTGGGTTGTCCTCTGACTGTTCTGTCCGGTCGCCGGGACCTGTCCTCATGGCTCCGGCCGGGCGGAACATGACCTGATAGGAGCTTGGTCAGAAGCCCCTTCGATGTCCTGTCTGCGCCACCCGGCCGGTGCCCACCTCCGGCA